>CALWAK010000031.1 GCA_944373095.1 uncultured Bacilli bacterium | reverse complement strand
ATTTTATCTTCAAATGTTAATTTTCCCATAATAAAACCTCGTTTCTATTTTGTCCAAGAAACGGGGTTCACATCAATCATATCTGGGGGTTTTCTTATCCAAAAAAAGCTGCTAATTAAGCAGCTTCGTTATCTCCTAAAACAGCATCATCTGTATCACTCATAAGTTTTTCTTCTAACATTTCTTGAGCATCATCAGACATAAATTCTTTTTCTAATATCATTTGAATATCAGAATATTGTCTAGCGCCAGTTCCAGCAGGTATTAATTTACCAATAATAACATTTTCTTTTAAACCTCTTAAATTATCAACTTTACCTTTTATAGCAGCATCAGTTAATACTCTAGTTGTTTCTTGGAAAGATGCAGCTGATAAGAATGAATCAGTTTCTAAAGAAGCCTTAGTAATACCTAACATAACTGGAAGTCCTGTAGCAGGAACACCACCAGATAATAATACTGGTTTATTTGCATTAGCAAATTCATTTAAAGTTACAGATAATCCAGCAACTAAATCAGTATCTCCGCCATCTACTATCTTCATTTTAGAAATCATACGACGGACAATAACCTCAATATGTTTATCAGAAACATCTACCCCTTGAGATTTATATACTTTTTGGATTTCTTTAACAATATATTGTTGAGCAGTAATTGGATCTGTAACTGCAAGTAATTCTTTAGGCGCTATTGAACCTACAGTAAGTGGGTCTCCGGCATTAACCTTATCACCTACAGCAACAGCAAGTTTAGTATTGTAATTAGTTAAATGTTCTCTTGCTTCAACATCATTTTCAATAACTATTTTTAACTTACCACTAACTTCAGTAATTGAAGCAATACGTCCACCTATTTCAGCAATAGTGGCTTTACCTTTTGGATTACGAGCTTCAAATAATTCTTCAACTCTTGGAAGACCTTGAGTAATATCGTCTCCGGCAACACCACCTGTATGGAAAGTACGCATTGTTAACTGTGTACCTGGTTCACCAATTGATTGAGCAGCCATAATACCTACTGCTTCACCAGTTTCAACCAAATTACCAGTAGCAAGGTTTCTACCATAACAATGTTGACATACGCCATTGACAGAATTACATGTTAATACACTTCTTATTGTCACAGATTTTATGCCAGCTTTAACAATTTTATTAGCAATATTTTCAGTAATTAGTTCGTTTTTATCAACAATCAATGTTTTTGTATTAGGATCAATAACCTTAGTCGCAGTAAATCTTCCTAAAATTCTTTCATATAATGATTCGATAACAGTACCAGATTTTTCATCAACAAAATCTTTTACTTCAACACCATTAATTGTTCCACAATCTTCTTCACGAACAATAATATCTTGTGCAACATCAACTAAACGACGAGTTAAATATCCTGAATCGGCAGTTCTTAATGCGGTATCTGCAGTACCTTTTCTTGCACCGTGAGTACCTAAGAAGAACTCTGATACACTACAACCTTCAATTAAGTTAGAAGTAATAGGAATTTCAATTGACTCACCTTTTGGATTAGCCATTAAACCACGCATACCAGCTAACTGAGTAAACTGTGATGCACTACCACGAGCACCAGAATTCATCATCATGAATATTGGATTTTTAGTGTCATTTTTAGCAATTTCTTGTAATTCATTAGATACATCATCATTTGCTTTATTCCATAAATCACATACAGTTTTATATCTTTCTTCTTCTGTTATTAGACCTCTTTGAAATTGTTTATTAACTTTATCAACTTTAGCTTGAGTATCAGCAATTACTTGTTTCTTAGTTTTAGAAACAACTACATCACTCATTGAAATAGATATACCAGCTATAGTAGAATATTTAAAACCTAAATCCTTTAATTTATCAAGCATTACAGAAGTTTCAGTAGTTTTATAACGTTTAAATACTTGAGCAATTAAACTACTGAATGTTTTCTTTACAAAAGGCTTAGAAAGAGGCATTTCTTTAATAGCATCAGGAATATTAGTTCCCATTTCTAAGAAGAATTTATTAGGTGTTATACCCTCTATATTTTCATTAGATGGTTCATTAACGTAAGGGAATGAATCAGGTAAAATTTCATTAAATTTAATCTTACCAACTGTAGTAACTAAGTATTTATCTTTTTGTTCATCAGTAAATAATTTATACTTAAATGATGATACTGGAATAGCAATTCTTGTATGTAAAGTAATTTCTTTTCTTTCATATGCCATCAAAGCTTCATTGCTGTTTTTATAAACTTTACCTTCATTTGGTAAACCAGCTTCTTCAATTGATAAATAATAATTTCCTAATACCATATCTTGTGATGGTGTAACAATAGGTTTTCCATCCTTAGGCGATAGGATATTATTTGCACCTAACATTAAAATTCTAGCTTCAGCTTTTGACTCTTCAGATAATGGAATATGAACAGCCATTTGATCCCCATCGAAGTCAGCATTAAAGGCAGCACATACTAATGGATGCAAACGAATTGCCTTTCCACCTACTAATACTGGTTCAAATGCTTGAATTCCTAATCTATGTAATGTAGGAGCACGGTTTAGCATTACTGGGTGTTCAACGATTACATCTTCTACAACATCCCAAACACATTCATCCTTATTATCAATAAGTTTTTTAGCCCCTTTAATATTATGTGCTAATCCACGTTCAACTAGTCCATGAATAACATGTGGTTTAAATAATTCTAAAGCCATATCTTTAGGTAATCCACATTGATACATTTTTAATGAAGGTCCAACAACGATAACTGAACGACCAGAATAGTCAACACGTTTACCTAATAAGTTTTGACGGAAGCGTCCTTGTTTACCTTTTAACATACTAGATAATGACTTTAATGGTCTATTACCAGCAGCAGTTACACTTCTACCGCGTCTACCATTATCAAATAATGAATCTACAGCTTCTTGAAGCATACGCTTTTCATTTTGAACAATAATAGTTGGAGCACCGAGTTCTAATAGTTTCTTTAATCTATTATTACGATTTATAATACGACGATATAAGTCATTTAAGTCAGAAGTAGCAAATCTACCACCATCTAATTGAATCATTGGTCTTAAATCTGGAGGAATAACAGGAAGGGCTGTAAGAATCATCCATTCAGGACGATTTCCAGATTCTTTAAAAGATACTAAACAATCTAAACGTTTAACTAAACGAATTCTCTTTTGACCAGAAGCATCTTCTAATTCTTCTTTTAAATTTTCAATTTCTTTATCTAAATCTACTTCTTTTAATAAAGTTTGAATAGCCTCAGCACCCATACCAACTTTAAAAGAGTTACCATATTTTTCATAATAAGCTCGATATTCTTTATCAGATAAAGTTTGTTTTTTCTCTAAAGGTACGGTACCTGGATCAATAACTACATAAGAAACATAATATAATACTTCTTCTAAATCACGAGGTGACATATCTAAAACTAAACCCATTTTAGAAGGAACACCTTTAAAAAACCAAATATGAGAGCAAGGAGCAGCAAGTTCAATATGTCCCATACGTTCACGACGAACTTTTGAAGATGTAACTTCTACTCCACATCTATCACAAATAACATTTTTATATCTTAATCTTTTATACTTACCACAAGAACATTCATAATCCTTAGTTGGCCCAAATATTTTTTCACAAAACAATCCATCTCTTTCAGGCTTTTGTGTACGATAATTAATAGTTTCTGGTTTTTTAATTTCTCCATATGACCATTCACGAATTTTTTCAGGGGAAGCAATAGATACTTTTATACCTCTAAAATTATTTACATCCATCATATAATTTCTTCCTCCTCTTCTACTTCTGCTTCATAATCACCAGGAAATTCCAAATCATCCAAATCTGGTTCTTCCTCATCTTCATCATCATAATCATAGTCTTCTTCAGGACTAGAATCATTTTCTGGTTCTGGTATATCACCAATTGAATCTCTATCTACTGCACTTAATTCACTAATTTTTAAAGTATCTTCTTCTTCATCGGCTTCCATTTCTTTTAGATTAACTAATTTATCATCTTCATTAACTATTTGTACATCTAATCCAAGTGCTTGGAATTCTTTTATTAAAACTCTAAAGCTTTCTGGAATACCGGCTTGATCAATAGGTTTACCTTTAACTAAAGCTTCATATACTTTTACACGACCAACAACATCATCTGATTTAACAGTCATAATTTCTTGTAAAATGTGAGCAGCACCATATGCATATAATGCCCAAACTTCCATTTCACCAAATCTTTGACCACCAAATTGTGCTTTACCACCTAATGGTTGTTGAGTAACCATTGAATATGGTCCAGTACTTCTAGCATGTAATTTATCATCAACCATGTGATGTAATTTAACCATATACATTACACCAACAGAAACACGATTTTCAAATGCTTCACCAGTTCGTCCATCATATAATACAACTTTACCATCTGGTTCCATACCAGCTTCTTCCATTTGTTCGTAAATTTCAGCTTGAGTTGCACCATCAAATACTGGAGTTGCATACTTAACACCTAATTTTTTACCAGCCATACCTAAATGTAATTCTAGAATTTGACCGATATTCATACGTGATGGAACACCTTGTGGGTTAAGAACGATATCAACTGGACGTCCATCTGGTAAATAAGGCATATCTTCTTCTGGTAAAATTAATGAAATAACACCTTTATTACCGTGGCGACCTGACATTTTATCACCAACTTGAATTTTACGTTTTTGAATAATATAAACACGTACTATTTTTGATACACCAGCTGGTAGTTCATCAGAATTTTCTTTAGTATAAACCTTAACGTCATGAATAATACCACCGGCACCATGTTCAACACGTAATGAAGTATCTCTAACTTCACGAGTTTTTTCTCCAAAGATAGCATGTAAAAGTTTTTCTTCAGCAGTTAATTCTTGAACACCTTTTGGAGTTACTTTACCAACAAGGATATCCCCATCTTTAACTTCAGTTCCAATTCTTACAATACCATTTGCATCTAGGTTTTTACGTGCATCCTCACCAACATTAGGAATATCTCTTGTTATTTCTTCAGGTCCTAATTTAGTATCACGACATTCAATATCATAATGTTCAATATGAAGTGATGTATAAACATCATCTTTAACTAGTCTTTCATTTAATACTACTGCATCTTCGTAGTTATACCCATTAAACGTCATAAAGGCAACAGTCATATTTTTACCTAATGCTAATTCACCTTTATCTGTTGAAGGTCCATCAGCAATTACTTCGCCTCTATGAATAATATCACCTTTTTTAACTATAGATCTTTGATTAATTGTTGTAGATGCATTACTTCTTTCAAAATCAGCTAAATAATAAGTATCTTTACCTTTAGCATTCTTTACAATAATCTTTCTAGAATCAGCATACTCAACTACACCATCGGCTTTAGCTATGACTGTTGATCCTGAGTCCCTTGCCGCAATATATTCAACACCTGTTCCAACAATTGGTGATTCACTTGTTAAAAGAGGAACTGCTTGACGTTGCATGTTAGCACCCATTAAAGCTCTGTGGGCATCGTCATGTTCTAAGAATGGTATACAACTTGTTGTAATAGATACAATTTGAGAAGGAGCAACATCAATATAATTAACTAATTCCTTCTTAACCATTACAGTTTCACCATTTAAACGTGCAATTACTTTATCATCTATAATTTCACCATCATCACTCATATTAATAGTAGCTGAAGAAATATAATAATCCGCTTCTTCATCAGCAGTTAAATATTCTACTTCATCAGTAGCAATACAATTAACTACTTTACGATATGGAGTCATTAAAAATCCATATTCATTTACTTTTGCATAACTTGCTATTGAAGTAATAAGACCGATATTCTGACCTTCTGGAGATTCAATAGGACAAATTCTACCATAATGTGAAGAGTTAACGTCACGAACATCCATACTAGCTCTATCACGTGCTAATCCACCTGGCCCTAAAGAAGATAGACGTCTCTTATCAGTTAATTCAGCAATTGGATTAACTTGTTCCATGAACTTTGATAATTGTGAAGAACCAAAGAATTCTTTTAATGCAGCAGTAACAGGACGAATATTTATTAAAGTCTTAGGGGTTACAGTATCAATTTCTTGAGTAGTCATTCTTTCTCTAATGACTCTTTCCATTCTAGACATACCAACATTAAATTGTTTTTGAACCAATTCGCCAACTTGTCTTACACGACGATTAGCTAAATGATCTATTTCATCATCATGACCAATATCATCATGTAAATTTAAATAATAAGAAATTGAAGCATATATATCAGAAATAGTTAATCTCTTAGTATCAATACTTTGATCATTACCAATAATTTCGATAATTTTAGAATCATCTTTCTTATCATAAACTTTAACAGTTTGAACCTTATTATATTGATCTAATTCTTCATTAATAGTTACTTCTTTTAAATTATAGCCATTTGCAAAAATAGGTTTTAACTTATCTAAAACTTCTTTAGTAATTAAAGTCTTATCAGCAACAATTATGTTTCCTTCTTCATCTTTAATATTTTCAGCAATAGTACAATCAATTAAACGATCTAAAACATTTAATTTACGATTAAACTTATAACGTCCAACTTTTGCTAGGTCATATCTAAATTTATCAAAGAATCTAGTAATTAATTGGTTTTTAGCACTATCTAAAGTTGCTGGTTCACCTGGTCTTAATTTCTCATAAATTTCAATTAAAGCTTCATCAGTATTTTTAGTATTATCCTTTGTTAAAGTATTAACTATATAACGATTTTCTCCAAATAACCCAATAATATCTTCATCATTTGATAAACCTAATGCTCTTAAAAAAGTTGTAATTGGAACTTTTCTTGTTCTATCAATTCTAACATAAAGAATATCTCTAGCGTCTAGTTCATATTCTAACCATGTTCCTCTATTTGGAATAACTTCAGAATTAATGATATGACGACCATTTTTATCTGTTTCCTTAACAAAATAAATAGAAGGACTACGTACTAATTGTGAAATGATAACTCTTTCAACACCATTAATAATAAATGTTCCAGACTCAGTCATCATTGGAATATCGCCTAAAAATATTTCTTGTTCTTTAACTTCACCAGTTTCATGAATAAATACTCTAGCTTGAATTTTTAAAGGAGCAGCGTAATTTATCATACGTTCTTTTGCTTCTTTAATTGAATATCTAGGTTCTTCAAAATGATAATCACCAAATTCAAGAGTTATATTTCCAGTAAAACTTTCAACAGGAAATAATTCTTCTAATGTTTCTTTAATTCCCTCATCTAAAAACCATTGATAAGATTTCTTTTGAATTTCTAACAAATCTGTTAATTCTAATGTGTTTTTAATTTTAGAGAATGTTCTTCTCTCGGCATGATCGCCAAACTTTTTTGTCTTAAATGCCACTTGCATTCACCCCTATACCTAATATTTTTTGAGTACATTTTATATACACCAACAAGTTACGATTTTATTAAAAATAAAATTAATTGTCAATGTTTTTTGCCTTAATTACATAAAAACCTTTTTCTCTTTTTATAATCTCAACAAAAGACATTGGTTTTAATAATTCTATTGCACTCTTGGCACCTTGATTTTTTCTAATAACAAACCACAATTCACCAAAATCATTTAAATGTTTTAATGAATCAAGTAGTATTTTATTTACCACTTTCTTCCCTGCCCTAATAGGAGGATTTGTTACGATTAAATCATATTTATTTGTGATGTTATCCAATGCATCACTATAAAAGGCATTTGCATCCACCTTATTGTTTCTTATATTAATATTTGCTAAATGAATAGCGCGATTATTTACGTCTACCATATCAGCAGTTACATTTAAAATCTTTGCTAGAGAAATGCCTATAAAACCATAACCACAACCAACATCTAAAAGTTTTTTACATTGTGGATTGTATTTTATAACAGCATTAACTAAAGCAAGACTTCCTACATCTATTTCATCTTTTGAGAATACACCATTATCACTTGTAAATGAAAAAGGAACACCATTTACAACGTATTTAATCGTGCGTAATTCACTTCTTAAATTTTCGTTATTAGTAAAATAGTGTTCCAAAAAATCACCAGTTTCTTTCCCTTAAGACAAATATATCTAAATTATATTATAACTTTTTTTAAAATGCAAGTTTTTTTGTTGACAAGTATAATTTTTTTTTGCTATAATCTTCTTGTGCTAACAGAAATGGCGATGTAGCTCAGCTGGCTAGAGCATCCGGTTCATACCCGGCAGGTCGTGTGTTCGAATCACACCGTCGCTACCATTTGATAAATTAAACTAACTTAGAAATAAGTTAGTTTTTTTGTGTTTAATAAAACATTTAATTTTCTAAAGGATTCCTTTTTTCTCGTAGCTTCTTATAGCCTCTTTTTCCTTGATAAGTAGCATTGCAATCATCTAAGTTATTAATTAAATTGTAATAAGCTAACTTATTTATAGCACCACTCATTATATTATTATATATTAAATACGCTAATTCTTTTTCAGAAAATAATCCATAATCAACAAACTCAGTACCATTAATATTTTCCTCTCCTTTTTTAATACAATTATTAGCAATTACTATATATGTCTTTGAATTATCAATTCCTAATGATGTATATGCTTCATCTATTAAAAATAAATCATCACTAATATAACCAGTTTCTTCCTCTAATTCTCTTTTGGCTGCTTCGATTGGCACTTCGTTATTTTCAATATAACCGGAAGGAAATTCAGCAATTACTTTATCATTGATTCTATTTTGAAAAGTAATTATGAATTCTTTATTTTGTGTTATTGCAACTACTATAACAGAATCTTTTCCTCCATTTTTTAAAATTTTTTCTTTTGCTACTATACTTTTATTTGGCAATCTATATGTTTCTTTTATAACTTGAAGAAAATTACCACTATATAATATTTCATTTTTAAGAATTTCACCTTTAACTTTTTTATATAATTCATTAATTTTATCTACCAATAATTTTTCTTTATATTCGGGACTTTTTGTATAATTTAATTCTTCTATTCTATTCTTAATTTGAATAACGCAATCATCCAATGTTATATTTTTAGAATTTAACAATTCCTCTTCAAATATATCCCTAATTTCAAATGGATTAACATATTTTTTAGAATAAAAAATTATTTTACCTTTTTCAAACTCACTAATTTCTTTTTTAGGTATTCTTCTTTCGTCTTTATATTTACTATTAAGACTTTCATATATTCCGTAAAGATAATCATCAAGATTACCAACACATGGCCCATAACAATCTTCAGATGAATCATAATATCCACGAAAAATATATATAGGTTGGTCAATTAAATATTGTTTATTTTGAATAAAATATGTATCTATTCCTGAATAAGCTCTACGTTTCATTAATTTATATAAAGTTAATTTAAATTTTAAAGTCTTAGGGTCTACCCATAATTTTTCTAATACATATTCTCTTTTATAGTCATCACTAAAACTTAATATAGATAAGTAGTCTTTATCTAAAGTAATTTCAATAATTACCTCTTTTTCCTTTTCATCTGTTAAAATACTAGGCTTTGGATAATATTCCCAAAGGGCATATAATATTTCATTTAATTTTTCTATATAATGATTTAATGTTCTATAAATTTCAAGTTTTTCAGCTTCGGATAAAATTTTATTACTGCTAATTCTAGCCACAGTATCAACATAAACTAATTCTTCCCTTTTTATTTTCATAAATTCATTCTTTATTAACTCATAATCCATAATAATATTTCCTTCTTTCAATTACATTTTATTGTTAAGTTATTGATAAGTAAAATATATCTATATTATAATACTCATAAGGAGGGCTTATAGTGAATATCGATTTGGAATTATATAGAGTTTTTTATGTCGTTGCTAAAAATAAGCATATGATAAAAGCAAGTGAAGAATTACATATTTCACAACCTGCCATTTCTCAATCAATAAAGAAACTTGAAGAGCAATTAGGTGGAACATTATTTTTAAGAAGTAATAAAGGAATGGGATTAACAGAAGAAGGAAAAATGTTTTATGAATATGTTAAAGGTGCTCTTGAACTTATAAATAATGCTGAAAACGAATTTACATCATTTAAAAACTTAACTAAAGGAGAAATAAAAATAGGTTGTTCAACTACATTAACTAAATTAATTTTAGTAGATGTATTAAAAGAATTTCATAAAGACTATCCTAACATAAATATTAATATAACAAATAATTTAACAAGTAATTTAATAAATGATTTAAAACTAGGTAAATTAGATTTTGTGATTTTTAATGAAAGTAATATAAAAGAAACTAATTTATATTTAGAAAAGATAAAAGAACTAAAGCAAGGTTTTATTTATAATCCCGAATTTTTTAATGATGAAATTAATAGTATTGATGAATTAAATAAGTCAACTCTTATCTTACAAAAAGAAGAATCTAATAGCAGAAAATTACTAGATTATATCGCTTTGCAAAATAATACTAAATTAATTCCTAAAATGGAAGTTGTAAGTCAAGAATTAATTATTGAGTTTGTTAACATTGGTTTAGGAGTTGGATTTGCTATAATAGACTTAGCAAATAAGAATCATAAAAATCTTAAAGAATTAAAAATTAATAAAAAAATACCAAATATAAATGTTTATCTAGGAACTAATAAGTTTATTTCATTAACTTTTGCTAGCAAAATGTTTATAAAATATTTAAAAACAATATAAGTATTTCATTTGAGAATAATATTTTTGAAATCTAATCACATATTGCACTAGTATTTTAATTGTTTATTTCTTACATTATCTATTATCAATATTAAATACCTTTTTATAGAATAAATTAATTTTAAATTATTTCGTAATTTTGATGGAAGTCCAAAATAAATACTTGGCAATTTAATTTATTTGCGCTATTATATTACTGTTATTGCCCAGTAGCCAAGTGGTAAGGCATCAGATTCTGACTCTGACATTTCGTGGGTTCGACCCCTACCTGGGCAGCCATGAGAAATTCACTGCTATAAGCAGTTTTTTTATTTCAAAATAAAAAAGATTATATTATAATATGGTTGATACGGAGGAAAATTTATGACTAATAAAGAATTTGCTGATATACTACTTCCAAATGTTAAACACGACTGGAATTATTATGAAGCATTATATCCAAAAAGAAATTTAGAAAAAGGTGCAATGGTAACAAGATTTGCGCCAAGCCCAACTGGTTTTGTTCATATGGGAAGTTTATATACTTCTTTTGCCGCCCTACACCTTGCTAAGCAAACTAATGGTATTTGTTATTTAAGAATAGAAGATACCGATGGTAAAAGAACAATTGAAAATGGAATTGAAGGTATAATTAATGATTTTAAAAATTTAAATATTTCTTTTGATGAAGGTTGTGGCTTTGGCGGTGAATATGGTCCATATATTCAATCTGAAAGAAAAGACATATATCAAGCTTATGCTAAAAAATTAATTGAAGAAGACCTTGCTTATCCATGTTTTTGCTCTAGTGAAGAACTAAATGATATTAGAAATTATCAAGAACATAAAAAATTAAGAATAGGTTATTATAAGAAATATGCTAAATGTCGTGATTTAAGTAAAGAAGAAGCGATAAATAAAGTAAAGAATGGCGAATCATTTATCATAAGATTTAGATCACAAGGTAATTTTGAAAATAAAATAATATTACATGATGCTATTAAAGGTGATATTGAAATGCCTGAAAATGATATAGATGATGTAATTATTAAAAGTGATGGATTACCTACTTATCATTTTGCTCATGTAGTTGATGATCACTTAATGCACACTACTCATGTAACTAGAGGTGATGAATGGATATCAAGTTATCCTAAACATCATGAATTATTTAAACTTCTTAATTTTGAAGAACCAATATATGCTCATATTGCTCCTATTACAATTAAAGAAGATAATACTATTCGTAAACTTAGTAAAAGAAAAGATAAAGAAGCTGCTATTAGTTATTACCATAAATTAGGTATACCTACTGAAGTAATCAATTTGTATTTAGCTACTATTGAAAATTATGATTTTGAAGAGTGGTACACTAACAATCCAACTTTAACTATAGATGATTTTAAATTTGAATTTAGTAAGATGCCTATTGGTGGAACTTTATTTGATATGGAAAAACTACTAAGTATTGCTAAAATATATTTTAGTAGAATGAAAAATACAAAACTTTATGAAAGATTAATAAATTATACTAAAGAATATGATGAAGAATTTTATAATATATTAATAAATAATAAAGATTATGCATTAAATATTTTAAATATTGAAAGAGATATTCCTCGTCCCAGAAAAGATATTGCATCTTTATCTGATGTAAAAAAAGAATTCTGGTATATGTTTAACGATCTATTTGAAAAAAATACTGATTCTTACGAAGAAGTTAAAGCATGTGAAGAAGATATAGTTATTAATTACATAAATAATATTTATGATGTTAATGCTAATGAAGAAGAATGGTTTAATAAAGTGAAAGAATTTGCATGCAATAATGGTTATACTTCTGATAAAAAAGAGTATAAAGAAAATCCTGATAAATATATTGGTATGGTTGCAACATTCTGTGCACTACTTAGAGTAATAATTTGCAAAAAGAATATGAGTCCTAATATATATTATTTATTAAAATATTTAGGAAAAGAAGAAATTATAAAACGTATTAATAAATTTTATAGATCTATTTAATATAGATCTTTTTAAATACAAAAAAACTAGATAAGTAATATCTAGTAATAATCAATTGGTAACCTGTATGGGGTTTGAACCCATGAATGCAAGGTTGAGAACCTTGAGTGTTAACCACTTCACCAACAGGCCATAAATAATTTAATGACTAATTAATAATATCATAAATTATTTATTAAAACAACTATATTTTTAAAAATTATCCCCTAGTTTGACAGTTTTAAAATATAAATCCCAACAAACATAGATAAAATCTAGTTTTTTTATATTTTTACTCTTGCGTACGTTTTCGGTTTGATGTATAATTTTTATATGAGAAGGTATTAATATGAGATTAAAAGTAACTAAATCAAA
>CALWAK010000030.1 GCA_944373095.1 uncultured Bacilli bacterium | reverse complement strand
ATTAAATTTTATCATAAAAAAAATGGTTTGACACCATTTTTTAGTAATTTTCTTTTTTAATTTCAAAGAATGATTTTGGATGTGCACATACTGGACATACTTCTGGTGCTTTTTTGCCAATAACAATATGACCACAGTTACGGCATTGCCAAATACGATCATCATCTCTACTAAATACTAAACCATCTTCAATATTTTCAATTAATTTACGATATCTTTCTTCATGATGACGTTCAATTTCCCCAACCATTTCAAATAGTCTTGCTATTCTATCGAAACCTTCTTCTTTAGCAGTTTCAGCAAATTCTTTGTACATGTCAGTCCATTCATAATTTTCACCATTAGCAGCATCTGCTAAATTTTCTAAAGTATCAGGAATAGCACCACCATGTAATTCTTTAAACCAAATTTTAGCATGTTCTTTTTCATTTTCAGCTGTTTCTAAAAATAGTTCTGCGATTTGTTCATAACCATCTTTCTTTGCCTTTGATGCATAATAAGTATACTTATTTCTTGCTTGTGATTCTCCAGCAAAAGCAGCCATTAAATTTTTTTCAGTTTTACTTCCTTTTAATTCCATAATAAATTCCTTTCTTTACTTCTTATTTTATATCATAACATTAGCTAATATCAAGCAAATCTTGATTATTTAATTAAAATTTCTATAATATTAATTAATATACCACTTAATAACCCTACAAAATATATAATACCTAAAATATTAATATTTTCTCTCATATTTTTATTACTTTTAAATAATATTAATAAACCAACTCCACAATTGGTAAGTAGCCCTCCTATTAAAGAACCAATAGAAATACCAAAATTTAAATATAATTTAGTAATAATAATACTTGATGCACAATTTGGAATTAAGCCAATTAAACTTGTTACTAGTGGTGCAAAAATATTATTATTTAGCAAAATACTATTTAAATAGCCTTCTAATCCATAGTGGAAAATCATGTTTAGTAATAAGTTGATAATTAATATAAACAAGCTTATATTTAAAGTATGGTGTACAACTGATTTAAATAATGATTTTTCACAATGACAATGTTCATCAGAGCACAAACTGTAATCTTGTTTATTTTTATTACGATAAAATAAATCAATTAAAAAACCAATACAAACTCCAATAAGTAATTTAATACCCAATATTCTTAATATTAAAGATATTTCTACATTTTCACCTAATAAAATAGGTAACATTTCATCACTAGTAGATAAATAAATTGCTACTAAAGTTCCTAAAGATATAATTCTAGTAACATATAAATTTGTTGCTACTGAAGCAAAACCACATTGAGGAATCATACCTAGTATACCGCCAATTAATGGGCCAAATTTACCTGTTTTAACTAATAGTTTATTAGATTTTAATTTATGTTCAATTAACTCAATAATTAAAAATGATAATAATAAAAATGGAATTAATTTTATTGTGTCAATTAAACCATCAATAAACACTTCTTGCATACAACTCACCTCAGGAATAATTTTACCACAATAATCAAAAAAAACATATTGTATTTAAAAAAATTTTATGTTAGAATTACTTATGTATTAAAGAAATGTCTCCTTAGCTCAGTTGGTAGAGCAACTGACTCTTAATCAGTGGGTCTAGGGTTCGAATCCCTAAGGGGACACCATTATTAAAGAAAATATTAATATATCTTTTTTAAAACCTCGTATCAAATGATACGAGGTTTTATATTACATTATTTTTCTAATTTTTTTATAGCGCCTTCACAAACATCAATAGCTTTTAAACGTATTTGTTCCACTGCATCTTCTAAAACAGGAGTTCCTTTTTCTTTAACGTAATTTACTAAATTATCAATATTTTTTTGGATTTCCTTGGCTTTTTTCTTAGCTACTTCTCCTACTTTTTCTAAACTTAAATCATCCAACTCTTTTTTTATTTTTTTTATGTTTTTATCAACATATTTTTTAATATCATCAGAATTTAATTCTTTTACTTTAGCTGATAAATCATTTAATAAATTCATTAAATCCTCTCTTGTTTCCTTACCAGATTTTGGTGCTAGTAAAACACCGGCAGCAGCTCCTACGCATACACCGCCAACTAATGCAGCAACTGTACTTTTTTTAGACATATCCATTCCTTCTTTCTAATTTAATTATACTATATATTATCAATTTACTACTTCTTTTTTTTACATATTTACATATTAATACAATAATATTATATGTTATTTTTATTAATTTATTCTATTATAAATCTTTTGTATAATCCAAAAGTTTTAAAAATGCTTTAATAAATAATGGGTTAAGACCTTTTTTTGCTAGCTTTTTAATAGCAATTCTTCTATCAGAAATATCTTCACCACTAAAAATTATTTCAGAAACTATATCTTTTAATTTTGTTGTAATTGGTAATTCACTTATAATAGCATCTATATCTTCGTTAATAATTCTAGTTGCATCTATTTCAATATCTCTTCCTTTACAATTTATAGTTAATTGTTTTACTGTTGAAACATCTTTTATTTCAACAACAAAATCATTATCCTCAATATATGATTCAAATTTAACAGGAGTATTTTCTTGCATAACGATTACTTCATTCGCATTTTTAGTATTTCTAAATCTTACCTTATAATTTCTTTTTTCAGGTATAATAGCACTTTTACCTTCATAAGGTCTTATTATTAACGTATAGTTATTTGCTAAATAATTATAATCAAATCTAGTTACAATATAATACCCTTCTTTATATAATGAACTAATACCATCATCTTCATAAAGATTATAGATATTATCTTTTCCAGGAAAAACATGAACTTCCATACTTTTAGGATTATTAGTTGCATTAATATTTTCTTCTAAATCATCTAATATTATAATTGATCCACTATGAGCAAAGATAGGGTAATCTTCGTCATTATAAAACATTACATATTTTTTATCTCCTATAAATTTCTTACCAGTTTTAAAATCATACCATACCCCACTTGGTAAATATATTTGCTCAATTGCTCTATTCATTACTGCATCCTTAGGATTAGTAATCGGTGCAATAAGTAATTCACTTCCAAAAAAGTATTCCGATTTAAAATCAACATCATCATAAGTTGCAGGAATCATATGATATAGTGGTTCTATTAAAGGAATACCTAATTTATGATATTTATATCCCTCTGAATAAATATAACCAATTAACCTTGCTCTTAAATTACAATAATCCTTTACAATTCTAAAAGTTTTTATATCCCAACGCCATGGCTCTCTTTTATAATATTTACTTAATGCAGAAGCAAATCTAAATATAGGTTGAAAACATCCTAATTGAACATATCTAATATATAGTTCATAATCTTCTGTCCCATCTTTAAATCCACCTATATCATGACTCCACCATGATACGCCTAAATTACTAAAATTAGATGTAAATTGCGGTATTTTTTTTAACGTATTCCAACTAACAATAGTTTCTCCACTATAACTAACTGGCGTAGTATGAGGTGCCATACCACTAGCACGTGATAAAATCATACCTCGATTATTTTGAAATTTTTTATAATCATTATAGTGATAATAATTCAATGCTATTAAATTATCATTTAATTTAGATTTATAATCTATCCAAAAAAAATCTATATTATCATTATATAATGGTGTTATTAGTTTATCTAAATATGCCACTATTAAATTTTTATCTAATGCATTAAATGGAATAATTTGATTATCGGTAACACTAAAACTTGCAGCAAAATCATGATATCTATATTCATGAGGATGAATTCCTTCTGCTGGATCTATACTTACTCCTAATCTAATACCTCTTTGATGTAAAAAATTAGTGAAATTTTGAGCAGTTCCTAACTTTTCTTGATTGAAAGTAAAACCACTTTTGTATCTTTCCAAATTATTATTATCTTTCATATGCCAATTTGAACCTAAAAGTAAAGTACTTATAGGAATCTTATGCTTATTAAATTCATTTAATAAATCTCTAATTTGTAAAAATGTATATGGAGCATCTTTATACCACCATATTCCTAAAGAATATCTCGGTATTAAAGGAGGATAACCAGTTAAAGTAAAATAACTTTTTAAACATTCTTGAAAAGAATTTTTATATACAAAGACATATGTATCTATTCTTTTCTTATCTGGTTTTACTAAATAACCATTATCATCAATAATAAAACTTTTAGAATCATCTATGCTTGCAAATCCATCAAAAGAAAATAAACTTCTTCTTTTATTACTATCAAATATACTAATTAAATTTTTTAGTTTATTTTGTTTATCAGTTGTTTCTAATATTGCTTCACTTTCAGTAGTATAAGATTTTTTAGTATCTAAATCTACATCAAAAACCTTAATATTTGCAACTTCATCACTTCCATAATACCAGTACTTATCAGTATCTAAAACATCAACTCGTAGATGAGCATCTGGTGCAAAGGCACTTGCAGTAAATGGTTTATTTTTTATATATTGTAATCTTAAATATTTAGTATTAATTACAAGAGACTTTTCATCTTCACTAACGCTAAAATCAAATTCTGGAAAATTTCTATTTTTAGCTAATTCAGTAAAATCATCAAAAAATACACCAGCTTCATTATATTCTAATCTAACTAGGCAATCACTTAATACAGTTATACGATAATTTTTCCCCTTAAAAATAGATTTAGGGTTACTAAATTTATTTTCTGATTTTAATTTAAAATGATTTCCTAATTCACTCATATTATCCCTCTTTAACGACCTTTATATGTTTACAATTATAACAAAAAAAGATAGAATAATCAAGAACGGAGGATGTTATGTATACGTATACTGATACTAATAAAAGATATTACTCATTAGATTATTATTATAGAAAAAAATATGGAAAAAAGGTATGTAAAATATCTCTTAATGCAGGATTTTCATGTCCTAACAAAGTTAATGGTAATGGCTGTATATTTTGTTCAAAACTTGGTAGTGGAGATTTTGCTGGCAGTGTAAAAAAAGATATAATTACACAATTTAATGATATTAAAAAAATAATGAATAAAAAATGGCAAAATACTTTTTATATTGCATATTTTCAAGCAAATACAAATACTTATGCTAGTGTGGATATTCTAAAATCAAAGTTTGAACCAGTATTAAAACTTGATAATGTGGTTGGAATAAATATTGCAACAAGAAGTGATTGTATAAGTGATGAATGTTTAGAATATTTAGCTGATTTAAATAAAAGAACGGATTTAACGATTGAATTAGGGTTACAATCTATGTATGATGAAACATTAAAGTTTATTAATCGTGGCCATGATTTAAAGAACTTTAATGATTGTGTAAAAAGATTACAAAAAAAGAATATTAAAGTAGTTGTTCATATAATAAATGGATTACCTGGAGAAACTAAAGAAATGATGGTTAATACAGTTAAATATTTAAATTCTTTAAACATTGATGGTATTAAAATACATATGCTTCATATAATAAAAAATACTGACTTAGAAGATATTTACAAAGAAAAACCTTTTCATCTATTAACATTAGAAGAATACGTAGATATTGTAGTTTCACAATTAGAATACTTAAATCCTAACATTGTAATTCACCGATTAACAGGAGATCCAAAAAAAGAGGACCTAATAGGTCCAACTTGGTTATTAAAAAAGTTTGTTGTTTTAAATTCTATTGATAAATATATGCGTAAACTTGATACTTATCAAGGTAAAAACCTTTAATCGTTATCGCAATTACATTCGCAATCGCAGTCACAATCATGATTACAATCACATTCGCAATCACAATCACAATCGTAATCAGAAATTTTTAATTTAAAAGGTAATCCACCTTCTCTTAAGGATGCTATTAAAAAAACTCTAACAGCACTTTCTAAATCCAATCCTAAATAATTATATAATTTTTCAGCATCTTCATATAATTCTTTTTCGATATTAACTTGTAATTTTTCTTCTTTCATATAAACCTCCACACTTATTATATCTAAATAAAAGTAATTATTCTATTATTTTTTTATAAGTTGATTTACTAACTCATTATCTTTAGAAATCAAATAAACAAGATAACCATTATAAGTACCTTCATATCTAGTTCTAATAAGTTTTAATTTATCTTCATCATTACTATATTTTTCTTCTAATTCATTAAAATATTCATCCATTAATCTGTCTATTTCAACTGCAGCATTTTTATTTTTAGGTTTAAAAATCATATATCCCGTTATTTCTGTTTTTAACATTGCAGTTTTTACTACATAATCAGTATAAAGATTAGAAGATATTCCAAACATATTTTCAATACCAGTAGTATTTAATTCTTCTAAAATATCAAATACTCTAATTTGTGTTTGTTTAATTTTACTTATTACACTATTATTATTAGAACTATTTATATAAAACATATACCCATCATATTCAAAATATGTAGCTTTAATATTTTTACTATTTAAGAATTTATTTACTCCTGACTTTATTTTTTCTTCATATCCAGAGTTGGGTAATATAGCCATATATAAACCTTTATTACTCTTATTATATTTTATAACTGCATCTTTTATCCATTCCTCATCAATATTAAAAGTGCTTTTATAATCATATAAATAATAATTTGTTAAATTAGTATAAGCATTAGAACTAGTAACTATCTCATTGGAATTATTAATATTAAACTTAACTGTTTTTAATTGATCTATATCCTTTGATATACTTTCTAAATCTATTAAATCAGTTTTTGGGGATATATAATTTAAACCTACTAATAAAAATATAAATATTAGAAAAGCAGATGCAATAACTGCACACATTCTTTTAGAAATCACACTAAATATTCCATAAATTTTTATTTTTCGACGATACTTTTTTATTGTACTTAAAAAAGCATTCTTTTTTGTTCTTTCTATCTTATGAACATTTGAAACTTTTTTATTCTTCTTTTTAGTTTTTGTTTTATCTATTTGTTTGCTTTCAGTTTCTTCTTTTTGTTTTTCTATTTTAGAAACCTTCTTTTTAGGTAAATCAATTTCTAAACTTTTTTTAGCCTCTATTACCTCTTTTTTAGTTTCTTTACTATCTTTTATTTTTTCCTCAATTTGTTTTTTATCAATTGTTTTTTTCTCAATTTGCTTTTTATCAGTTGTTTTTTTCTCAATTGCTTTTTTCTCAATTGGTTTTTCAACTATATTTTTTTCTTCTATTTGTTTATTTTTAATTGACTGATTCTTCTTTTTAGTTTCATTTACTTCACTTTTCTTTATATTTTTTGTTTTACTATTAACAATAGTTTTCTTTTTACTTTTCAAATTACTATTTTTTTTAGTAGTAACACCTTTTTTCTTCGTTATGGTTTTACTTTTCATAGATTTCTTTTTCTTTGCCATAATACGCCCTCTTCACCTCGGTTATTTTAATATATAATTTTCAATTTAGCAACCTTTTGTTAAATTAACATTAGTATAATTGATTTTTTGTAATTCTTCAACTCGATAAAATTGATTTTTAACCAATATGTGTAACAATTCATATAATATTATGAATATTCAAAGGAGGAATATTGTGAAAAAAAATAAAATTTTTTTTAGTATTTTATTAGGAATAATAATCATATTTATATTTACAATTATATATATTCCAAATAAAGAAAAAAATGAAAGTAATTTACAAAAAATAAAAGTAGCTGAAGTAACACACTCTGCTTTTTACACTCCATTTTATGTTGCCATTGAAAATGGTTATTTTGCTGAAGAAGGGCTTGACATTGAATTAATATTAACATCTGGAGCCGACAAAGTTAGCGCTGCAGTTTTATCAGGTGATGTTGAAATCGGCTTTGCTGGACCTGAGGCATCAATATATGTTTATGAGGGCGGCGAAGAAGACTACATTGTATCTTTTGCTGGATTAACAAAAAGAGATGGACAGTTTATAATATCAAGAAATAATGAGGATTTTAAATTAGAAAACTTAATTGGCAAAGAAGTCTTAGTTGGTCGATTAGGTGGTATGCCTGCTTTAAATTTTCTAAATGCATTAAAAAATAATAACATTAATCCTGATGATATAAATCTTAATTATAGTGTTGAATTTGCAGCTTTATCTGGTTCATTTATTGGCGGAATGGGAGATTATGTGAATTTATTTGAGCCAACTGCTACAAAAATAGTAAATGAAGAATTTGGCTATGTAGTTGCTAGCATTGGTCTTTTATCTGGAGAAGTTCCTTACACTGCCTTTAATGCTAGAAAAAGTTATATTGAAAATAATGAAGAAGTAATTAAAAAATTCACAAGGGCACTTAATAAAGGGATAAAATATACTTTTGATAATGATGAAGATACTTTAGCAAAAGTTATCTTGCCTCAATTTCCAGATTCAAGTCAAAATGATTTAGCTAAAATTATTAAAAGATATAAAGATAATGACTGTTTCTTATCTAGTACATTTATTAGTGAAGAGTCATTTAAAAACTTAGAAAATATTATGATTGATAATAATCTACTAGAAGATTATGTTGATTATAATTTACTAGTTCGTAATTTTAATGAATAAAGTATTAAGTATATGTAATTTATCTAAAAATTACAATACTATTGATGGGGAAATTAAAGCCCTAGATAATATAACTTTTGATATGTATGATAACGATTTTATAGCTATTGTAGGATCAAGTGGCTGTGGAAAATCAACTATTTTATCTATCTTATCTGGAATCATTAAGGATTATGATGGATGTATAGATACATGTAATCAAAAAATTGGTTATATGTTACAAAGTGATTGTTTACTTCCATGGCTTAATATATGGGAAAATGCAATATTAGGTTTAAAATTAACTAATAAGTTATCTAAAGAAAATATTTTAAACGTTAAAAACTTATTAAAAAAATATAATTTATATGAATTTAAAGATAAATATCCCACTAACCTTTCTGGTGGTATGAAACAAAGAGTTGCTTTAATTAGGACACTTGCTACAAATCCAGATATTTTATTACTAGATGAACCATTTAGTGCTCTAGATTATCAAACTAGATTAGTGGTTAGCAATGATGTTTATGAAATAATAAAAAAAGAAAATAAAACCGCAATAATAGTTACTCATGATATAGCAGAAGCAATTTCTATGACAAACAAAGTAATTGTATTATCTAAAAGACCAGCAACTATTAAAAAAATTTATGATATTAATTTAAACAATCCTAGTACTCCGATTAATAATAGAAACGATGAAAAATTTATGGAATATTATGATCAAATATGGAAGGATTTAGATAAAAATGTCTGAATCACAAAAAAGTTTTTTAAAAAAACATAAAAGAGAAAAAATTATTATTAGATTATTTCAAATTTTAATTGCAGTTACTTTTATATTTTTATGGGAATATTTAAGTAGTCATAAAATTATTAATAGTTTCATATTTTCTTCACCATCTAAAATAGTATCTACTGTATATAAATTATATTTAGATAATAATATATTTAATCATTTATTTACTACTATTAAAGAAATATTAATATCATTTAGTATAGGTTTTATTTTTAGTATGTTCTTTTCTTTATTATTTTACTATATAAATCCAATATATAAAGTATTTGATCCTTATATTACTATGTTAAATTCTTTACCTAAAGTTGCTATAGGGCCTTTAATTTTAATTTGGTTTGGTGCTAATACCAAGTCAATAATTATAATGGCTTTACTAATAAATTTAATTGTTAGTACTATTACTATTTATACAGGATTTACTAAAACAGATAAAAATTTATTACTTTTATTTAAAACATTTAATGCTAGTAAACTAAAAACATTTATATATTTAATACTACCAAATTCATATATGAGTATTATATCTTCTTTAAAAATAAATTTATCAATGAGTTTTATAGGTGTAATTATGGGTGAATTTTTAGTAAGTAAAGAAGGTATAGGTTACTTAATTATCTATGGTACTCAAGTATTTAATTTAGATTTAGTATTAGCAGGTGTTGTAATATTAGTTATTTTATCTTATATCTTTTATAAGCCTATATCTATACTAGAAAAGAATATAATGAAAAATTAAAAAAATATTATTAATCTAAAGGCTATATTATAAATAGTGTTGGGGAAACATTCTCCAACACTATTTTTATTTAATATAAAAAGCCATAAATTTGATACATGTAATTAGAAAAAAATAAATTTATGGCTACTAATAATTATATATTAAATCCTTTAAAGATATATCCTTTAATAAATTTAAATCTATTGTTGAACATCTAAATGAAAAAATATTAAACAGAATGAAAAAAATATTAAAACTATATACAAAATTTACTTTTAATATAATACTTGTAATGAAATAATTGAAAGTATAAATAATCTCTTTAAAGTAGTTAAAAAAATACATCTGATTATCAAAATATAATCATTTTATAACAAGAATATTTTTAATTAAAGACATAATAACTAAGTGATCTAGAAATTACCAGGTTATAATAATTTATTCATCAAATTGATTGTCACCAACATAATATAATAAAGAATTCAAAAAAATAAAGATATTTTTCATGTAAAAATATCTTTATTTTTTTATTCTAGAAATAAACATTTCTTCACATAAATGTTGGTTGTTTGCTAACTGCTCGATAACAGTTTTGAATTCTTTTTCAGCTAAATGATCATCCAGCAAATAACAACTATCTATTATTTCTTGATTTCCAAAAACGATATACCAATTATCACCTGTTATTATCTTACAATCATGTGGAAGTTTAAAATAGTTAAAATCTTTGCCCGTTTCATAAGAATAACAAGCCCTAATTTTGTTAATATAATTTTCTAAATTTTCATTAGAATTACTAATAGCTAAATGCTTTCTTGGTCTATGGTATAAGCCTGGAACATCACCTTTTTTAATTTTCTCAGGAGTTAATTCACCAATCGCGGTTTTCATACAAATTAGCGAATAATTTCCAAAATCTGTAGTAAAGTAGTCTTGTTTTAATACTTCTCTCAAATTTTTAGTATTTCTTCTAAATTGTTTCCAATCTTCACTATCTGTCTCCATAGGATTATTACCTATAATTTTTGTAGTTAGAGTATCAACGTTTGATGTTGTGCCATCAAGAGTATAACTTTTTGTAACTACTACAAAATCAATTTTATTCTCTTCATTTGGATTATTTTGAGATATTTCTACAATATCACTACATGCTTGTTTAAATGTTTTAATAATCATATCTCTTTCAGAAGTATAGGCAGAAGACTTTTTATCATAAATAGTTCTTAATTGATTTATATATACACCATTACCATTTCTAAAGCCAGATGCCCTGCCTATAAAATTTCCATTAAGATCAGTTAATTTTATTACAAAACCATTTTTATTTAATGCACAATAATGTAAAAAATCATTATCATTTCCACAACATCTAAAACACGCATTAGTATCTAATCCAGCAGTTAATAATGTTTCATCAGTTGAATCATACATCGAATATTTATAATTGCGGTATGTCCCATTTATAAATGGTACAGTGGATTCATTTCTTGCAACCATAGCACACATTAAATCACAAGCTACATTAATTCGTTCTATTTGAGAACTTGTGGTAAATCCATTATTGCTATATATCTTTTTTAAAACTTCTTTTCCTAGTAAACTTATTTGTTTTAAATCAGCATATTTAAATACTTCTTTAAAATCTAAAATTTTATCTAAATTGTCAATAGTAAATTCTTCAGGAGCAAATAAACACAATAAACTCGGAATATTATCTAAAATGCTAATCAACGCTGAAGAAAAAATGTGCTTTTGTATTTCCCCAAAGTGCGAACCTTTACTATCATGATACCCCAATTCACATATCATAGAAAGTTGAACTAAGCCGCTGTTATTAACAAATGATTGCAATAATTCATATATTTCATCGTTTAAAAGTATTTCTTTGTTATTATCAAAAGTTTCTAAATATTTATCAAAAAATCTTAAATAATATCTATTAAATATATTTGTATCAAATTGATAATATTCATCTGTAAAAGGACACTCATTAATAACAGATTCTATATCTTCTGGGGTTAATTTATCAAAATTATCAATACTTTTAGCAATTTGAATAATTTCACTTTTAATTTTACCAAATACATATTTTAAATCCTTATATCCGGCAATTTGTACTAATTCAAATTCACTAAAATTATTACCACTATATATATATTTTTCTCCATCAAACACTATAAAATCTCTATATTTAGCTATTTCTTGACTATCAAATTTAATATTATGACTATTTAGCCTATTTATTAATTTAGAAACTTTTTCAAAAAGTTCATATTCATCAAATCTAGCTGGTTTTATTGCTAATAGTACATCATCAACATTTGAAACATTACCATTTATTGATTGTGAAATAAATAAATCTAGTATTTGTGGTATTTTATCTTTGTTTATAGATTCTTTATAATTATATGCTAAATATTTACTTTTAATAATTTCTAATCTTTGCATTAAGCTTACATCTTTACTATTAAATAATTTTTTTAACATATCTCTTTGTTTAATTTCTATGACTTTCTTTTTAACTATAGGATTATCTATGCGAATAATAAAGAATTGTTTAAATTGTTCATCAAAATTTTTCATTTGCTTACTGATAAAATTTTCTTTACTTTTTGAAATAAATAATGCAGCATTTTTAGATATATTATTTCTTTTTTCTTCTAATAACTCCATTTTATTTTCGGCATGTGAATTATGGTATAATTGATGATACTCTATAAAAGCGTTAAATAAAGAATACTTTCTTTCATCTAGAACGTCATCAATTTTTATTAAAAATTTTAATTCATTTAATGCGCTTATAAAGTTATTATTTTGCTCTAATGAATCGCATATTCTATTAAATATATTTGTATAGTAATCATCATTTTCTTTACGATATTCGTCCCACTGCTTTTGAGCAATCATATGAAAGACTTTTCTAGTATTTAAAACTGTTAATTTGCTAGATAAAATAACTTTTATAAAACTTTTAATTCTATCATAAAATATTCTTATGTTTCCATCTTCTACTTCTTTAAGCAGGATAAACGCATGAAAAATTTTTAAATTAGTCTATGCTTGATTTTCGAGCATAGACTTTATTTGTGATGTATTA
>CALWAK010000029.1 GCA_944373095.1 uncultured Bacilli bacterium | reverse complement strand
AGTAATTTAAAGGAAGAATATTATATAGATACAGGCTCTAGCTTTCATGGTGATGGTGAAAGATATTCAATATTTGAAGGTTCAAAATTTATTATGGATTTTAATAACGAACCAAGCCAAGAATTAGAACAAAGAGTTAGTGAGCTAAATACGAAACTTAGTATTCCAAAAGAAAATCAGATTGATTTTTCTCATAAATATGTTTGGAAAAAAATTACTAATAAAGAAGATGAAAGAGATGAACTATTTATTATTTACGATTTTGAATTAGACAAATATTATTTTTATGAAACTTTCGTTTAATTATATTTGTTAAAAAGGTGTTATTGTTTTGAAAAGTCAAGATCTCACAATAAATATTATCGTATATATGATAAATAAGTAAAAATATTTTATATTAGTTGATAGTAAAGTGATTAAAATAAATGAAATATATAAAATGTAATTAGTAAAGTATAAATAGTAATTGGAAAAAATAGGTATATATTATGAATATTGTGCAATTTTTCTCAATTAGCAGTTTATGAAAAATTTAAAAAGGAATAATAGTAATTTCTTTGTAGGAGGTAAAAATGTTAGAATTAAAAAATATTACTAAATATTATACTGTTGGAGAAATGAAGCAACAAGTATTAAAAGGAATAAATGTTATATTTAGAAAAAATGAATTTGCTTCTATTTTAGGTGCTTCAGGTTCAGGAAAAACAACTTTATTAAATATAATAGGTGGTTTAGATAAATATGATAGTGGAGATTTAATTATTGAAGGAGTTTCTACAAAAAAATATAATGATAGAAATTGGGATAGTTATAGGAATCATCGAGTAGGTTTTATATTTCAAAGCTATAATTTGATTTCTCATCAATCAGTTTTGGCAAATGTAGAAATTGCGCTAGCTTTATCTGGAGTATCTAAAAAAGAAAGAAGAAAAAGAAGTATCGATGCTTTAACAAAAGTTGGTTTGAAAGAACATATTAATAAAAGACCTAATCAATTATCTGGTGGTCAAATGCAAAGAGTGGCAATAGCTCGAGCACTGGTAAACAATCCAGAAATAATATTAGCAGATGAGCCAACGGGGGCATTGGATTCTGAAACAAGTATCCAAATAATGGAATTATTAAAAGAGATTGCAAAAGATAAATTAGTGATTATGGTTACACATAATCCAGAAATAGCTGAAAAATATTCAACTAGAATTATAGAATTAAAAGATGGCTTAATTATCAAAGATAGTAATCCTTGTAATTTTTTAGAAGAAAAAGCTACAACTAAAATAACATCTAAAACCTCTATGTCTTTATTAACATCATTAGGTTTATCTTTTAATAATATACGAACTAAAAAGGGAAGGACTATTTTAACAGCATTTGCAGGATCAATAGGTATTATAGGAATAGCGCTAATTTTATCATTAACAACTGGAGTTAACAGATATGTATCTAATATGGAACAAAATTCACTATCTGATTTTCCTATTTCTTTAAATAAAAATAATTATGATTTTACAAAATTATTTGAATTAAGTGAGACAAATAAAATTGAATGTAAAGGTAATCAATTATGTTCTAATGATGATATAACAGAACAAGTAGATTTAGTAAAATATGATGTAACTAAAAAAAATAATTTAAAAGAGTTTAAAAAATATATTGAAAGTAATCAAGAGATTAAAGATTATGTTACGGAAATACAATATGGATATAATTTGGATTTACAAATATATTCTACAAAAAATTCAGATTATACTAGGATAAATCCTAATAGTTTTAATCCTTTGGGAAATACAGATATAAAGGAAGAGTCAAAAGAAATGTCAGCATCACTAAATACAGAAAGTGCTCCTGTATTTCGCGTATTATTAGATAATGAAGAATCATTAAATAGTAAATATGAACTAGTAGCAGGGACTTTTCCAAAAGAATACAATGAACTAGTATTAGTAGTTAATAAAGATAATATTATTCCAGACTCTGTCCTTTATGCATTAGATATTAAAGATAGGAAAGAAATTACAGAAATATTAAATAAAAAAAGTAAAAATGAGAAAGTAGAAATTAACAGTACGTCTTATTCTTATGATCAAATATTAAATCTATCTTATAAGTTAATTTTAAATACAGATTATTATAAATATGAAAATGGAATTTATAAAGATTATTCTACTGATAGTGAATATATGAAAAACATAGTCAACAATGGATTAGATATTAAAATAGTTGGTATTTTAAGGACAAAGGATAACAATACTGAAGCAAATTTTATTGGTTATAAAAATTCATTAACAGAATATGTAATTAATAATATTTCTAAAACCGATATTTATAAGACTCAAACTAATAATAAAGATATTAATGTATTAACTGGAAAAAAATTTGATGGAATGAATAGTTCTTATGAAAGTAATTGTCAGTTATTGGGAATTGCTGATATTAACGACCCAGATTCAATTAATATTTATCCAAAAGACTTTGATTCAAAACAACAAGTAATTAATCTAATTGAGAATTATAATAAGATGCAAAATGAAAAAGGCAAAAATGATTTAGTTCTATCTTATACTGATTTAATAAAAACTGTTGTTAATGGAGTAACATCTGTAGTTAATATGGTTTCATATGTTTTAATTGGATTTGTAGCTATTAGTTTGATTGTATCAAGTATTATGATATCAATTATTACTTATATTAGTGTTCTTGAAAGGACTAAAGAAATTGGTATTTTAAGAGCAATGGGTGCTAGCAAAAAAGATGTATCTCATGTATTTAAAGCTGAAACAATTATTGAGGGTCTTATAGCAGGATTACTTGGTATTGGAATAGCTTTATTGATTTCATTAGTTATTAACCTAATTGTATCAGCACTAGTACATATAGAAAAAATTGCAAGTTTACCATTTGAAAGTGCAGTATTTTTGATATTACTTAGTATTGGACTTAATGTATTAGCAGGTCATATACCATCAAAAATGGCTAGTAAAAAAGATCCAGTAATAGCACTAAGAAGTGAATAAACGTTTTGATTTAGAAAATAAATAAACAGATTGAAAATATCTGTTTTTTTGGGCATTCTTTATTAATTATATTTAAAATTTAATAACTATTAATAATTTATTTTATGTGCAATATATTTTTACCACTGAAGTAGCTATAATGCTTCACTTTTTTGCATTTATGGTTTTTATTAATTGTTTTTATACTTTAGTTTATTATTAACTGACATATGCTATTTTTTCTATAAAAGATAATGAACAATATAAAATATAGTGTATAATATTATAAAAAGATTTGGTGATGTTAGTAAATGAAAAATATAAAAAGGAATATTGTATGTGTTGGTTATGATTCATATTACAAAGATTCTCTTAAGTTACGTGATACAAAAATAAATAATATTAAACCAAATTTAATTAATATAGATACATTAGAAGAACTTAATAGAAAACAAGGATTCTTGTTGTTATTTACAATAGATGATTTATATGATTATTTTCCTAATATAGTAAATATATATAAACCTGATGTTTATGAAATTGATAGATATTTGAGAAAAAAGTTTAAAAATTTTGAATACGTAATTATAGTTTCAATTGAAGAGTTTGATTATGGCCGTATACCTTTTTCTAATATATATATAGTATATGCAAATAACTATTTAAATACAAATGAAGGTATTAATAACTTAATAGATAAAATATCTAAAGAATTTATATCAAAAAAAGAAAGTAAAATATCAAAAATAAAATATAATAATATAGAAAAACTAAGAACTTTTATTAAAAAGTCAAAGAAAGATTTTTTTAAAACGGAAGAAATAAAGCAAAAATTAAATGTCAATGAAAAATGGATTCAAAGATATATGAAGGAAATGAATAATATTTATAATAATATAGGTTATAATAAAAGAAAAAGATTATGGTATGTTGTAAAAAACAATATTAAAAATAAAGAAAAGTAGTGGAAAAACGTAGAAATACGTTTTATTTTTTTGTCCATCACAAAATGTTAGATTAGCAAAAATATTAATTAAGATGTATAGTTAGTTCAAGAAAAGGAGTAGTAGTTTATGCTTGATTTTGTTAATCAACTTTTAGATTCAGAAGATAATATTATAGGCCAGTTAATCTTGTTAAAAAGAAATAAAAATAACAAAGAAGTAAAGGTGTATATGCGGGCACTTGTTAAAGAACATAACTCGCCATATTATAAATATTGTATTGATAAATATTACTTTAATAAAGATGTAAAGGAGGAAAAACCATTAATAAGACCGTTAAGACCATTGTATTATTTGAAAGAAAGTAATAAAATACAAAGTCTTTTAGAATCTAGAGATAATATAATTGATCAACTTAAGTTATTAAAAGAATATAAAAAAACTAAAGCAGTTGATACTTATATTAAAGAATATCTAGAACTTTGGGCAAATGAGTATGAAGCTTACTGTATTAAGAAATTTTACTATGATATGGATGTTAAAGAGGTAAAACCAAATGCCAAAACTCTTGGTATTACTCTATATAAAATTACTTTTAAAGAAACGGCAAGTAAACAAGATAAATCAACTGGTTATACTAAATTAATAAAAAAAGTCCAAAAAAAAGATAAAATTAAAATATTAGATGGCCCTTATAAAAATCAAATTGGAATAGTAAATTCTTTTGATAAAAATAGCTCTAAAGTCTTTGTTACAATCTCTCTTTTTGAAGAAAAATTTGCTATAGAATATGATGGTAAGTTTGAAAAAATTAAGGAGATTAAGGATGAAAAATAGAATAGAGTTGCATGCTAAAACAAAATATAGCATAGACCATGAAAGTACAATTGATATTAAAGAATTAATATTAAAGTGTGCCAGTAATGGTGAAAAAGGCCTCGCTATTGTTGATAAAGATAGTGTTCTTAGTTTTTTAAAAGCAGAGAAAATATTAAAAGAATTAAATATAAAAAATTTTAAATTGGTATATGGTGTAGAAGTAAATGTGTTTTTTAAAGAACTAACTTATAAAGTTGTAATTCTATTAAAGAAAAGAAATGGTCTTTCCATATTATATAGAATGTTATCTCCTTATTTCACTAATAAAAATTTATTATTAGAAGATTTAATACTTAATAAAGAAAATTTTATACTTGGTTTAATATATGAACAAGATAATTATAATCCTAATATATTACAATATTTTAATTATGTAGAAGTAGATGATAAAGTATCTAAAGAAGTAATTGCAGATTTAAAAGCAAAAACTTTAGTAGTTTACTCAAATAGAATTAATGCTTTAAGAAAAGATGAAGAATTAAGTAAAAAAATACTTTACTATAAATTACATATAAAAGAAAATATAGATACTAGAATTTATAAAAGTACGCAAGATATTTTAAACCAAATAAAAGATAAGGAAATTGTTGTAAATAATCCAATTAAAATATTTAATATGATAGATAAGTTTGAATTGTTAGAAAATAATATTTATTTACCTGCAAGTGATAATTTAGATATTGATTTATTAGTGAATACTAAACTGAATGAAAAATACAATAATGATATTCCACTAAAAATAAAAAAACGTATTGATGAAGAATTAAAACTTATTAAAGAATATAATTATGAAGGATTTATTAATTTATATAAAAAAATAATTGATAAGTGCAAAGAAAAACAGGAAGAATATGTTATTTGTGATTACATTAATTATCTATATATTGCTTATTTACTAGGAATAACACATTTCAATCCTATAAAGTTTAATCTGAATTACGAACTATTTTTTATTAATCATCCAAAAATCACTATTAAAATATCAACAGAATTTGCTAAAAAATTAAATATTTTTATTAGAGAGAAACTAAACGTTAATATGATTAAATGTAAAGGATTGATAAGACTAGATAGTAATAATGTTAAAAATATAATTCGTGATTATGAGAAAAAATATAATATTAAAATCTCTACTTCTGATAAATTAATTATAAATAAATGTTTAGTAGATTATCCAATTAGTAATTATGGAATAACTTCGAAAAATTTTATATTACCAGCTGGTATTAACATATTTAACTTATCACCACGTGAGCTTATAAAAGATGGTGATTCATATTATCGGCTTACAAATATAGATTATAAAGATATTGAAGAAAATTTTATAACATTAGAATTAATATCAACTGATAAATTATTACATTTAAAAGAATTGAAAGATATAACAGGAGAAAGACTTACTAATTGTAATTATAAAGATAGTAATATTAAAAAAAACAAAGAATTTAAAGATTATTTAAGAACTTATCAAAAAGATATATTATTGGATGATTTATATGAAGATTGTTTAAATAGTAAAATTGATTTGCTTGAAATATTTAATATAATTAATGAAATAAAGCATGAAAAAAACATTTCTAATAAAACTAGGGAAATACTAATTAAAAACAATATAGAAATAAATAATAAAAATATTAATTTTATTAGTAGAGGAATATTAAATGAAAGAACTAGATTAGAATATGAGCTATTATATTTTAAAAAATATTATCCATTAGAATACTATTATGTTTTATTAAAAGATTGTCCTTTTAATGATGTTATAAATATTATAAGAAACGGTTACGAAGAGGTTAAAAATAGTATTAAAGATTATTCAAAATATAGATATGAATACAAATATCTAAAGTTAGTTACTGAGTTATATGAATCAAGTATTAGCTTTTCTATTGAAGATAGAGAAATAGTAGAAGATTATTGTTTTGAATTAGATAAGGAAAATAAAAGAATAGTTTTAATAACTAATAAGGTAAATACTGAAATTTATAAATATTTATCTAATAACTTATCTGTAATTGGAATAAGACCAGTAAATGGAAAAATGCCATATATGAGTAAAATAATAACTAAATTAATTCAAACTAATAAAGATGTACTTTTATTTGGCTTAGATGGTCCAATAAATTTTTATTTAGAATATCTATTAACTGAAATAACTAAAATAGATAGAAAAGCAATTAGACAATATTTAAATCCATGTTCTTGCTATAAAGATAGTATTTTAACTATTGATGAAAAAAGTTATATTAATGGAATAAGGTATTTGTTAAATCATAATTTAATAATAAAAGATTATCATAATGTTAAAGATTCTATTATTGATGGTACGAATATGATGATAGATAAATTAATTTATATGATTGAAGAGAGTGAAAGTGAAGTAATAATTATTGATAGAGTTGAATCTATAGAAGGTAATATTGGTAATATTTTGGAAAAGATAAAAGAACTTGCTAAATTAAAAAAACTTAATATTATACTTTTTACAAATTTAAAAAGTGAATATGAATCATCTAATTTAAAAGACATATCTTCATTTCTAAATAATGAGTTTTTAGATAAATATGTTGATTATATAAATATTTTAGATGGTGAAAAGTTATATCATATAAAGGAAAAATAAGATAATCGAAAAGTAAGACAATTTGTTTTATATATCGTTTTTTTAAAAATAATAAAGACTAATATGATATAATCAAACTAGTATATTAAAGGTGGATGTATGAAATTAAAAATATTAAAAGGAAGCAATCAAATAGGTGGATGTATTACAGAAATAGTAAGTAATAAAGGAACCAAAATTATTATTGATTTAGGTGAAGATTTACCAGATGATAATGTATCAAAATGTGAAAATCCAAATATTGATGGTTTAACTATCGGAGCTAAAAAGTATGATGCAGTTTTTATTACCCATAGTCATGGGGATCATATTGGCTTAATAAATTATGTGTTAGATGATATCGATGTTTATGTGGAACCTATCTCTAAAATAATATATAGTTTATTATCTACTTTTACACATAAGAAAATAAGATTTAAAACTAAAGATATGAATTTTAAGGAAAAGATAGTAATTAATGATGATATAGTTGTAACACCATATATAGTTGATCATTCATCATATAATTCATCAATGTTATTAATTGAAGCTGACGGTAAAAAAGTGCTTCATACTGGAGATTTTAGAAATCATGGTGTTAAAGGTAAATTATTTCTTCCAACACTAAAAGAAATTGGACCAGTTGATGTGATAATTACTGAAGGTACTTCTTTAAGTAGAGGTGATACTAAGTATAAAACAGAGGATGATATAGTTAAGGAAGCAAAAGAATTATTTGCTAAATATGACCAAGTTTTTATTTTACAGTCTTCAACAAATATAGATCGGATTAGAAGTTTTTATAAAGCAGCAAAAGCAACTAACAAAAATTTTATTGAAGATGTTTTTACTTCTAATGTAACTGTTTCTTTAAAAATTGATTCTATACCTAATCCTAAAAGTTTTAATGATGTTTATACATGGATACCAAGAAGATATCTAAATAAATCACTTAGGTTTAAGACAAAATATATATTTCCTTTTTTGAAATATAGTAAGCAAAAATCTTATGTTAACAATAAATATGTTTTAATGGTAAAAACATCTATGATTGAAGATATTGAAAAACTATATAATAAAAATCATATTACTAATGCCTGTTTAGTATATTCAATGTGGGAAGGATACAAAGAAAAAGTAGAAATGAAAAACTTTATTAAAGAACTGAAGAAATATGGAATTTCTACTATAATCGATATCCATACATCAGGACATGCTGATAAAAAAACTCTTGGTTTATTAAGTACTCTAAAAGCAAAAAAGATAATTCCTATACATACAAGCAAAAAAGAGGAATTATCTAATATTTTAGATAATGTTTATTTATTAGCTCTAAATGAGATATTAGAAGTATAGAAGGAGTATTTATGAATAATATAAGTAATTTAAATATTAGTAATATTGCTAAACAAGTTATTGAAAGATATGTTGGTAAGAAAGATTATGTTGTAAGAATAAGAGTAAATAAAAAACATAATGTAGAACTTATTGTATATTATGAAGGAAGAAAATCATTTGAAGTTAAAAATAATAAGTTATTGTTGGATTATGCCTATTTCTTTACTAAAGGAAATAAAGAATTTGCTCTTCCTAGTGAGTCAGAAATTGAAGGTTTAACTGCATTAGGGTTTACTTTTAAAATTGGTATTGAAATAAAAAGTGATAATCCATATTATAAAGATGGGTATAGATATCGCATTATTGTAAAACCTTCTTCTGCTAAAAAAGGAACAAATGGATATTATGATAATTATAAAGAAGAAATAGGAGTGAAAATGAATACTATTTTAGCAGCTTTAAAAAAAATTAATAATGATTTTATACATATATTTGGTGATAAAATGTATGATGATGAACCAAATGTAAATAGTTTCTATACTAAAAATGTTGATAATACTATTAATTATTTTGAATTAAATGAATTATTAAAAGTAGGTATAAAAAATACTGTTAATCAAAAAGGAATTAAGAAAATTGATTTTAATGAGAAAATCGTGGGAAGTAAAAAAAGTTATACTGAAGAAGAATATAGCATAATAGATGCTATTATGGAAAATAGAATTAAGTCATATAATTTCGGACTTCTTTTAGAAGATAATGAAGAAGAGTATAATGAAAAAATATACCAGCAATTACTTATGAATAAGATGTTTGATAAAAATGATAGAGAACAACTTTTTAAAGTAGATAATTGTCCTTTTAAAGATTGTTATGCTTATGAAATGGAATATAACTTATATGCAGCAAATAGAACTAATCGTAATCAAAAAAACCAAAAAGGTAGAGTAGATAATATATTTATTAATGGAAATAAGATTTTATTTACAGAATTAAAATATGATGAGAATGTTATTGGTGGGACAAACGGTATTCATAAACATTTAATTGACTTAATTAATGGGTTTGAAAATAATGATGAAGCTTTATCTGAAATATATGACTATGTATGTGATTATAATGAAGTATTAACTTGTATTAATGATAAAGAAGAATATCTAATTAAAAATGTAAAGAGATTTAATGAAAGTGAAATAGAAAAAGAATTTATAATTATATGTGGATATTCTAAAAATAAAAGAGATATTGTTTATAATGAATTAAATCGCATTTATAAGTTAAATGGTAAAAAGTGTGGTATGAAAAAAAATTATGAATTAATTTTAGATGGTCAAAAAGTTAATTTAGAAGAAATGAAAGTATTAGAACTGATTTCTCTATTAAAAGATAGATATCATTGTGAAACTAAAATTTACTTAGTAGATGATAATTATACTAAATTTGAAATATATAAAAAATAAAGTATGTAAGTGATTTTACATAATTGAAAATACTTTCTTGAAAAGAAATGTGGAGATGATTATATGATAATTTCAAAGAAACCTAATTTTATAAAAAGAATTAAGTTAAAAAAATTTAAAGATAAATATATCAAATTATATCCTGATTATTTACAAGAAGAAATAGAAGAAAAATTATTTCTTGGTTATACAAATAATAATGATACGATTAATCAAATATATTGCTTTTTAAATTTAGTTAATGATAATATAAATGCTTATAAAGCTTTTATAACTATATTAGAAGATAACTTTGATTTAACTAAAAAAGTTTTAGAAGTTGGAGCTGGAACAATACCTATACTTGCTAAATATCTTATTGATAAAAAAGTAAATGTTGATATTATTGACCCAATCATTATATTTGATAAGCTAGTTGATACCAATATTATTAAAGAAAAATTTACTGAAAAAACAAATATAGATAAATATAATTTGATTATTGGATATAACCCATGTGGCGCAACAGAAGATATGATTAAAAGTGCTATAAAAAATAAAAAAGATTTTTGTATAGCACTATGTGGATGTTGTTTTTTACCAAATGAATATAAAAATAGAACACCTAAAGTATGGCATGAATACTTATTTGATTTGGCAAAAGGATTAGGAAAAAATAATTATGAAATAAAGTTTATTTATTTCGATTCTAAATATAAGATTGAATATCCTATAATTATTGGAAAAAGAATTAAAAAATAAGAATATTAAAAGCATATATATTTTAAACGTATATGTTTTTTTCAATATATAATTTTTAAAACAATTTATATACCGATTACAGTATAAAGCAAATTGACAAATACTACCGATAACGGTATAATTTATTTTGAGGAGATTTTATGAACTATAAAGAATTAAAAAAACAAAAAGAAGTAGTTGACTTTATTAAAGATATTAAAGATTTAACAGAACAACAAAAGAATCCAACAAGAGATGGAATGGAAAAAGTTATTTTAAATATTAAGAATAAATATATAATAGAAGTAGAAATGTTTGAATTATTAACAGTTATTAAAAATAATGGAGTATTAACAAACATAAAAAATATTTCAAATGATAATTTATATAGTAAATTACAATCATATAAAGAATTTGTTATAATGAAGTTTATAGAAAAATATGGTAAAGAAAACTTTAATAAAATAGTTAAAGAATATGAATTGGAGGTGTAATTATGGAATTTATGAGTACAAAAGAAGCTGTAAAAAAATGGAATGTTAGTGAAAGAAGAGTAAGACAATTATTAGAAGATGGAAGAATTAAGGGTGCTATTAAAGTTGGTAACAATTGGAATATTCCTATTAACGTTAGTAAACCGGCTGATAAGAGGAGCGTTAAAGTAGATAATATCGAATTTAAATTTAATTTACCTAATAATTATTTTGATGAAGTTGATAAGTTAAATAAAAAATTAAATTCAAAAAGACCTATATCAAAAGAAACATTAAAATCATTGAAAGATTCTATTAATTTAGAATGGACTTATAATAGTAACGGTATAGAGGGAAATACATTAACTTTAAGAGAAACACAAATCGTCTTAGAGGGGATTACGGTTGGTGGTAAATCTTTAAAAGAACATTTAGAAGTTATCAATCATGAACAAGCGATATTATTTTTAGATGATATTGTTAAAGATAAAGAACCTATAACTGAATGGAATATTAAAAATATTCATCAGCTAATTTTAAAAGATATAGATAGCGAAAATGCGGGTAAGTATAGGGAAGAAAATGTAAGAATAAAAGGTGCATATCATATTCCACCAGATTATATAATTATTCCGGAATTAATGGAAAAATTAATTATTAATTATGAAAACTGGAACAAATATCATCCAATTATTAGAGCAGCTTTAATACATGGAGAATTAGTTAAAATACATCCATTTGTAGATGGAAATGGTAGAGCTTCAAGATTAGTAATGAACTTATCTTTAATGAATAGTGGATATCTTCCTGTAATTATTAAAAAAAATAAAAGATTAGAATACTATAATGCATTAGATAAAGCGCATACTACTGGAGATTATACAGATTTTGTTAAATTAGTTAATGAGTTAGAGATTGAAATGTTAAATAAATATTTAGAAATTATTTAGGTGATAAGATGGATTTTACAGGATACATTGATTATAAGAAAAGAATTTATACATTTCACTATAAAAATGATTATTTAACACTTATTGTTACAAATCCCAATGAAGAATCTAAAGAAGATTGGTTTTATGGATAGAGTCAATATGAAAAAGTAGATTTCTTTAAAGGATTTACATCGGATGGGTTTGAAATATATTTTTATATAAATGATACTATTAGAAAATGGAATGGTACATATAGATGTGTTCCTAAAATTGTAATTATTTCTAAAAATTATGAAATGTTATTATCAAATACAAAATTTAAAACATTAAAATTTACAGGTGGAATAGTTAATAAATTTTATAGTAATAAAAAAATTTTTGATAATTGGAATGATTATATAATTAATAATAGAACAATTAGATTTAAAAATTTAAAGGAAACTGTAAGCAGTGAGAATATTTGTATTGATTGTAAAAAAGCAATATTTGAAATAAGTGTGTCAGAACCAAGTTGGTTTGATAATGGTTCAATAAGTATTGGAAATATAGATTCTGTAATAAGACTAATATATAAAAGAGAATGGAAAATTGAAGATTTATTAAATTCAGTATTAAAAATGCGTAATTTATTCTTTTTTTGTTTAAATAGAAGATATTTTGCATTTGATAAGATTAGTGTTGAAATAGAAGATAAAGATAATAAATATATAGAAGTTGCAAATTTATATATAAGAGGTTCAGAAGATATAAAAGAACCTAAGCATATGCTGAATTATCAATTAATTGAAGGAAATATTAATAAATTACTAAAAATTTTAGATGAAGTAAAATATATTACTTATAAAATTCCAAAGAATGATAATGAATATATCTCAGTTACAGCGACTTCTTACGCACATACTTTTTCAGCTTTTCAGTCGATATATAATTATTGTAATAAAAATAATATTATAGAAAAAGATATTTATAAAGAAATGATATGAACCCCGTTTCTTGGACAAAATAGAAACGAGGTTTTTATATACCTAAATAAAATATCTCCTCATTCACAAAATAACAATAAAAGGTTATAATATATACAAAAGATTTAATAATTAAAAGAGGTATATATATGAAATCATATAAAAAAATATTAGTAGCATTTATTCTCAATATTACATTTTCTATATTTGAATTAGTTGGTGGTATTCTAACCAACAGCGTATCCATAATATCCGATTCAGTACATGATTTTGGGGATGCAATAAGTATTGGAATATCTTTAATTTTAGAAAAAATAAGTAA
>CALWAK010000028.1 GCA_944373095.1 uncultured Bacilli bacterium | reverse complement strand
GATTATATTGGGGAAAAAAGATTTGCTAACTGGTTAGAAAATATGGTTGACTGGGGTATATCAAGAAATAGATATTGGGGTTGTCCAATGCCTATTTGGACATGTTCATGTGGCCATAAAGAAGTAATTGGTTCTTTAAAAGAATTACAAGAAAAAATAATTGAAGATATCGATGTTAAAACTATGGAATTACATAGACCATATGTTGATAAATTACATATTAAATGTCCTGAATGTGGTAAAGTAATGGATAGAGTTAAAGATGTTTTAGATGTATGGTTTGATTCTGGTTCAATGCCTTATGCTCAATTTCATTATCCATTTGAAAATAAAGAGTTATTTGAGAAACAATTTCCAGCTGATTTTATAGCTGAAGGAGTAGATCAAACAAGAGGTTGGTTCTATGTATTACTTGTAATATCTACGATTATATCTGGTGAATCTAGTTTTAAAAATGTTGTCGTTAATGATATGATGTTAGATGCTTATGGTAAGAAAATGTCTAAATCTGTTGGTAATATTATTGATCCAGTTAAAGTTATGAGTGAATATGGAGCTGATAATGTAAGATACTACATGTTATATGCTTCTCCTGTATGGACACCATTAAAATTTGATGAGACTGGTTTAAAAGAAATATATTCTAAATATATCTCAACATTAAAAAATGCTTATTCATTCTTTAGTATGTATGCTAATGCTGATAATATCGATCCTAGAAGTTATTTTATTAAAGAAAGTGATAGAGAACTAATTGATAGATGGTTATTATCTAAATTAAATAAGTTAGTTAAAGAAGTTAGAGAAGCTTATGAAGAATATGATTTAAATAAAGTAGCTAGATTAATAGTACCTTTCTTAAATGATGATTTATCTAACTGGTATATTCGTATTAATCGAAGAAGATTCTGGGATAGTAAGTTAAGTGAATCTAAAAAAGCTGTATATTTAACTACTTATGAAGTATTAGTAACATTATGTAAATTATGTGCTCCAATTACACCATATATTACTGAAGAAATATATACTAAATTAACTAATGAAGAATCTGTTCATTTAACAACATTCCCTAAATATAATGAAGCTTTAATAGATAATTCTATTGAAGAGAAAATGGATAAAATTAGAAATATTATATCTTTAGGTAGAAATGCTAGAGAAGATAGTAAAATAAAAGTTAGACAACCTATTAGTAGTTGTATACTAGATGGTAAGAGTAAAGATATAATAGATAGTAATATTAGTTTAATTAAAGATGAATTAAATGTTAAAGAAGTTATATATACTGATAAAATAAATGATTATATGAATTTTATTATTAAACCTAATTTTAAAGTATGTGGTAAAATGTTTGGTAAAAATATTAAAGAATTCCAAGACTTACTATTAAATTTAAGTGATGAAGATAAATTAAATTTATATAATGGTAATGAATTAGAAGTATCTTTCTTAGATAATAATATTAATATTAATATTACTAAAGATATGCTAGATATTAGAATAGAAGCTAAAGAAGGCTTTAATGTTGCTATGGATAATATAGATTTTATTATTCTAGATACTAATTTAACTCATGATTTAATATTAGAAGGTATAGCACGTGAATTTGTTTCTAAAGTGCAAAATTTAAGAAAAGAAAAAGATTTTGATATTCAAGACCATATTAATATTTATTATAGTGGAGATGAAGTAGTTATAGAATGTATTAATAAATTTAATGAATTTATTAAAAATGAAACACTAGGTATAAATATAATTAATGAAGTTAAAGGTAAGGAATATGATTTAAATAATCATAACACTTATATAGATGTAGAAAAGGTTACTGAGTAGTAATCTTTTTCTTTTTATAAAGTTAAATTGTGTTATAATAGGTTCTCTATTGTTAGAAAGGACACAAGATGAATATAGTAGATTTAGAAACTTTTAAAGAAGAAATAAATTTAAAATATGATTATGTATTTACTAAAGAAGAATATGATAAGCTAGTATTAGGTATTATTGAAGTTATTAAAAAAGATAATATAAAAGATAATATAGATATAATTTTTATAGAAAAGATAGATAATAAAATATATGAATATATAAGAGCTTTAAGCAATAATAGAAAAAAATATATAACTATAATAAATAATTTTGTTAATAAGAATTTAAAAGTAAATAATAGTTATAAAGATACCTTAAAAGAAGTAAATAAATTAATATCTTTTTTAGAATTAATAAGTTTTAATAATAATATAGATTTAATAACAAATTTAATAAATAAGAATAATATACTTAATGGTTTATTATTTATTATAGTTAAACAAAATATTGATACTATTAAAAAAGGCAATATAGAAAATATTTTTAAAAATGAAATCTTATTATCTTTTATAGAAGGTTATTGTATTTTAAATAATATTGAAATAAAAGAAGATTATGATGAAAATTTAGTATTTGATGATAATACCAAGATGTATTTAAAAGAAATAAGTAAAGACATATTAACTTCTGCAGAAGAAAGAGATTTATTTATTAGATATAATAATGGAGATAAAAAAGTTAAAGATATAATTATTGAAAAGAATCTAAGACTAGTTGTATCAGTAGCTAAAAAGTACATTAATAGGGGAATGGAATTTGAAGATTTAATTGCAGAGGGTAATATTGGTTTACTTACTGCTTTTGATAAATTTAATGTTAATCGAGGCTATAAATTTTCTACATATGCTACTTGGTGGATTAGACAAGCTATAAGTAGAGCACTAATAGATAAAGTTCGTACTATTAGATTACCAGTTAATATTGAAAATTTGTATCCAAAATTTAATATAATATATGAAGAGCAAAAAAGAATTTTAGGCAGGGAACCAACTAGCGAAGATATTAAAAAAGAGATGAAAATATCTGATAGAACTGCTAGATACTTAATAATGTTAAGAAATGGGGAATTTAGTACAGTAAGTTTAAACGTTATAGTTGGTGAGGAACAAGAAAATGAATTAGGTGATTTTATTCTTGATACTAATGTAGATTTAGATAGTGATGTAGAACATAAAGATTTACATAATAATTTATTAAATTTATTAAATAAGTGTGACTTAAAAGACAGAGAAAAGAAAATTATTTTACTACGATTTGGTTTTGTAAATAATACATGTTATTCACTAGAATATATAGGTAAAATGATCAATATAACTCGTGAGCGAGTTAGACAAATAGAAAGTAAAGCGTTGGAAAAAATAAAAAATTCTCCTTATAAAAAAGATTTTGTAGTTTATATGGATAATCCAGAACAAATATTAAAATCCATTGAGAAAAATACTGTTAATCAAGGTTTAAATAAAGTTAATGCATGTGAAACTAATGATGAAACAAGAAAAAGAAAAACAATATATAAGACATTTAATAAATATACTAAAGAAGAAGTAAATAAAGTAATAGAATCTTTAGATGAAAAAGATAAGAAAATAATTGAATTAAAATATGGTAAAGATTTAGATAATCCAGTAATATCGCCAGAATGGAATAAAGGACATACAAATTATTTTTATACTATATTAATTTCTAAAATACGAAAAGAATTAGTGAAAAATAGAAAAAATAATGAATCTAAAATAGTACCTGTTACTAAAGATATTGAAACTAGTATATCTAGTAATGTTGATATGGCATTCTCTATAAATGCCTCATTAAAAGCCCTATTATCGTTTATGGATATAAAAGATATTATAATTTTATATTTAAAATTTGGTTGTTTTAATAAATTATATACTAATTCTTATTTAAAAAAATATTTATTTATTACTAGTGAAGATATTAAAAATGCACTAAAAAAGTTAAAAAATCTTAAATTAAGTGAAGTTAAAGAATCAAACTGTGTTAATACTAATCTAGAAAGTTTAACTGATTTAAAAGAAGAATATCTTATAAATATATTAAGTGATTTTAGTATCCAAGAGTTTATTATATTAACTTTATTTTTAGGGTATGCAAATGGCTATTATTATAATATTATAGAAATTAGTGAGTTATTAAAAGTAGATAAAGAATTAGTTAATTATATATTAAAGAATGCTTTAATAAAATATAAAAGTGAAATAAGTAAAGAGTTAAATAAATATAATTTAAAGAGAAAAAAGGTTACTAATTAGTAATCTTTTTGTGCTATAATAGCGGGTACCGGTTTTATTAGAAATGAGGTTTTTTATGGATAATAGTCAAAATGAAGATAAAAAAATATTACTTATTGCTAATAGGTTATATAGTATATATAATTATATCTTTACTAAAGAAGAATATGATAGGTTAATATCTGGTATATTAATAAATACAGATACTAATAACATAGAATTAACAATTATTAATTATTTAAATAATTATATTACTAATCACTTAAATGAGTGTTTAAAAGAACCTAATAAATTTTTAAATATTATTTTTAGATTTATTAATACTAATATGTCTTTAAAAAATAGATATACTAATTGTTTAAATGAATTAAGAAAATTAACTAATCTTTTAAAAGATGTTAATTTTAATAATGATTCTAATATTTTTATAGAATTAATTGAAAATAGTGAAGTACTTAAAGGAAATTTAAAATATATTATTGATTATAATAAAAATTTAGTTTGGTCAAGTAGAATAGATGAGATATTTGAAGATGAAGTATTAGTTAGTTTAATAGATGGTTATTGTTTACTAAATAATGTATATGAAGAAAATGATTATGTTGATTTTGGTAATAAATTAATTGGAGCATCATATGATTTATATTTGAAAGATATAAATGGTGTTCAAGTAAATTATAGTGATGAAGAATTGTTAAAGAAAATAAAAAATGGGGATATGAATGCTAAAAATATGCTTATATATAAACATTTAAAGTATGTTGCTAATATTGCAAAACAATATATTTATTTTGGTTTTGATATTCTTGATTTAATTGAAGAAGGAAACATTGCATTAATGGCTGCTGTAGATAAATTTGATACTAATTATAATTGTAAGTTTACTACATTTGCGTACTGGAAGATTAGAAAAAGCATTCATAATTTTATTTGCACTAATATTAGTAGTATGAAATTGCCTGCATCTATATACCTAAAATATAATAATTTTAATGCAACTTATAGAAAATATTATTTACAATATGGATTAGAACCTAGTTTAGAAGAATTAGCTAGTATAATGAATACATCATTAGAAGAAGTAGAACGTTTATATTGGTTAAGAGATTCTTTAATTGATGTCGATGATTTTAAAGATAAGTTAGAAGAAGATTCGCTAGCGGATAACATTTCTTTAAATTTAATGACTGATGATTTAAGAAAAGTGTTAGATGATTGTGATCTAACTGAAAATGAAAAACTAGTTATTACATTAAAATTTGGTCTTTCTGATGATATTCAAAGGACTTATGCTTATATTGGTGAAATATTAAATAAACAAAGAAATTCTGTAAAAAGTATAGAAGTAACTGCACTAAAAAAACTTAGAAAAATGAAATTAATAAAAAGTTTTGCAATTTATATGAATTATCCTGATAAGGCTTTATTAAATTTAAAAAGACTTAAAAGCGAAAGTAAAAAAAGATAAGTAAATAATTAATATACATTACTTAATATTAAAGAAGAGGGTTATATGAAAAAGATTGTTAAAAAATTATATAAATTTTATAGTTTTATCTTTACTAAAGAAGAATATGACAGATTAATATCAAAAGTATTATTAAATATAAATGAAGATAGTAATACTAATATAGAATTAATACTTACTGAGTATTTAAATGTTTATATATCTAATTATTTAAATGAATGTTTAAAAGAACCTAATAAATTTATAAATATTATTTTTAATTTTATTAATATTAATATGTCTTTAAAAAGTACTAATAGTGAATGCTTAAATGAGGTAAGAAAATTAACTAATCTTTTAAAAGATGTTAATTTTAATAGTGATTATGATATTTTTATTGAATTAATACTTAATAGTGAAATACTTAGAAATCTTTTAAGAGTAGTAGTAGATAATAGTAAAAATTTAATTTTATCTAGTAGAATAGATGATTTATTAGAAGATGAAATATTAATTAGTTTAATTGAAGCTTATTGTTTATTAAATAATATAGATAAAGATGATAATTATGCTAAATACGGTAGTAAATTAATTAATACGAGTTATAAATTGTATTTAAAAGATATCAAATCTTTAGAAATTAATTATGGTGATGAAGAACTATTAAAAAGAATTGAAAAGCATGATTTAAAAGCTAGAAATATTTTAATTGAAAAATATTTAAATCTTGTTATAAATATTGCTACTAAATATATTAATAGTGGTATAGATATTGAAGAATTAGTTGAAGAAGGTAATATAGGATTAATAACTGCTTTAGATAAGTTTAAAATTAGTAAAGGGGTAAAATTTTCTACCTATGCTGCATTAATAATAAGACAAAGTATTCAAAATTTTATTTACTTTAAATCAAGAAGTTTAAGAGTTCCTTATATTATGAGAGAAAAATACTATAGATTTAACGTAATTTATAAAACTTTGTATGATATATACAATGCTAATCCTAGCTTAGAAGAAATTGCATTAATTATGGATTTAAGTATAGATGAAGTTAGAAAACTATATTTTTTAAAGAATAATCTTATTAGTTTAGAAGATTTAAGTGATACTGGAGGATTAACTAAAGATAAAAGTATAATTGAAGATAGTATGGTAGATTTTGTCGAACAAAAATTATTACAAAATTATATGTATAATATATTAAATAAAAATTATTTAACAAAAAATGAAATTCAAGTTATTTTATTAAGATATGGTTTTTATGATGGTAAATTTAAAACACTTGAATGTGTTAGTAAAATATTAAAAGTAAGTACTCAAAGAGTTAAGCAACTTGAAGAAAAAGCGTTAGAAAAAATTAGAAGTTCAAGACTTTTAGATGATTTTTCTATCTATACATATTATCCAGATAATTCTTTAAGAAACTTAAATGAGTTTAGAAAAATAATTTTTGAGAAAAAAACTAACCAAAATAGGATGTCTCTTAAACGTGCTAAGAAGAATTAAGTTCTTCTTTTTTTATATTTGTTAGTTGTGTTATAATGAGTTTGTACTCTTAGATGATAACGTCTTAAGAGCTATTAAGAAAGGATAATTTTTAATGGAAATATGGAATAAATTTAAAGGTACAACTTGGAAAAATGAGATAAATGTTAGAGATTTTATTCAAAATAACTATAAATTTTATGAAGGAAATGAAGATTTTCTTGTTGGTACTACTAATAAAACTAAAAAAGTTTGGGCTAAATGTAGTGATTTATTAAAAGAAGAATTAAAAAAGGGTGTACTTGATATTGATGTTTCTCATGTAGCGGGAATTAATGTTTTTAATCCAGGTTATATTGATAAAGATAATGAAGTGATTGTTGGACTTCAAACAGATGCACCACTTAAAAGAATGGTTAATCCATTTGGTGGAATGCGTATGGTTCATACTTCAGCTGATGCTTATAATTATAAATTGGATCCTAAAGTAGAAGATGAATTTAAATATCGTAAAACTCATAATGAAGGTGTATTTGATGCTTATACTGGGGAGATTAGAAAGGCTCGTCATGCTGGTTTATTAACTGGGCTACCTGATGCTTATGGAAGAGGTAGAATTATAGGTGATTATCGTCGTATTGCTTTATATGGTATTGATTATTTAATGGAAGAAAAGAAAAAAGAATGGGATGCTCCAGTTAAATGTGATATGAGTGAAGATATAATTCGTATTCGTGAAGAATTATCAATGCAATATAGGGCATTAGATGAAATTAAAAAGATGGCTTTAAGCTATGGGTATGATATTTCAAAACCAGCTAAAGATTCTAAAGAAGCAGTTCAATGGCTATATTTTGGCTATTTAGCAGCAGTAAAAGAAAATAATGGGGCTGCAATGAGTCTTGGTAGAGTAGATGCATTCTTAGATATCTATTTTGAAAAAGACTTAGAAGAAGGAAAAATAACTGAAGAAGAAATTCAAGAGTTAATTGATCAATTTATTATCAAATTAAGATTAGTACGTCATTTAAGAACTCCTGAGTATGATGAATTATTCTCTGGAGATCCTACTTGGGTAACATGCTCAATTGCAGGTATTTCAGAAAATGGTAATCCTTTAATTACGAAGACATCATATCGTATTTTACATACTTTAACTAACTTAGATCCTGCTCCGGAACCTAATATGACAGTATTATGGAGTGAAAAACTAACCGAAAACTTTAAAAAGTATTGTGCTAAGATGTCTATTAAAACTGATGCTATTCAATATGAAAGCGATGATTTAATGCGTCCTATTTATGGGGATGATTATGGTATAGCATGTTGTGTATCTGCAATGCGTCTTGGTAAAGATATGCAATTTTTTGGAGCTCGTTGCAACTTAGCTAAAGCTTTACTTTATTCTATCAATGGCGGTGTAGATGAAGTTAGTGGGGATAAGATAATTGAAGGCTTTGATAAAGATACATCAGAAGTATTGGATTATGAAAAGGTTAAAAAAGAATATTTTAAGATGTTAGCAGAAGTTGCTAGAATTTATGCTAGTTCAATGAATATAATTCATTACATGCATGATAAATACGCTTATGAAGCTAGTCAAATGGCTCTACATGATACTGATGTTCATCGTTATATGGCTTATGGTGTTGCCGGATTATCAGTTGCTTGTGACTCATTATCAGCAATTAAGTACGCTAAAGTAAAACCAATAAGAAATGAAGAAGGAATTGCTGTAGATTTTGAAATTGAAGGAGAGTTCCCTAAATATGGTAACGATGATGATCGTGTCGATGATATTGCTAAAGAAATATTAGAACAAATTCATAATGAACTTGCTAAACATAAAACTTATCGTGATGCCGAAGTAACTATGTCAGTACTAACTATTACATCTAATGTAGTATATGGCTCAAAAACAGGTTCTACTCCAGATGGCCGTAAAAAAGGTGTAGCCTTTGCTCCAGGTGCTAATCCAATGCATGGTCGTGATGTAAATGGTGCGATTGCTTCATTAAATTCAGTTGCTAAATTAGAATACAAAGATTGTTGTAAAGATGGTATTTCTAATACATTTACAATTATTCCAAGTGCTTTAGGACATGATTTAAATGATCAAATAGAAAATTTAGTATCTTTAATGGATGGCTATTTTGAAAAAGGTGCTCATCACTTAAATGTTAATGTTTTAAATAGAGAAACACTTGTTGATGCGATGGAACATCCTGAAAAATACCCATTACTTACTATAAGAGTATCTGGCTATTCTGTTAGATTTAATCGTTTAACTAGAAAGCAACAAGAGGAAGTTATTGCTAGAACTTTCCATGAAAAAATGTAATGACTAAAGGAAGCGTTTTTCAAATTGAAAGTTTTGGTTTAGTAGATGGTCCAGGAATTAGAACAGTAGTATTTTTAACTGGATGTAAGTTAAGATGTTTATTTTGTCATAATCCAGAGATGTTTAAAAAAGGAGTAGATAATTATACTCCGGAAGAATTATTTAATAAAATAATAAGAAATAAACCATATTTTAAAAGAAGTAATGGCGGTGTAACATTTTCTGGTGGTGAACCACTTTTACAAAGTGATTTTGTAATTGAAACTTGTAAATTATTAAAAAAAGAAAATATTCATATTGCTCTAGATACAGCCGGAGTAGGTAATGGTAATTATGAAGAAATATTATCTTTAGTAGATTTAGTTATTTTTGATATTAAAGCTATTGATTCTAAAAAATATGAGTATATTACAAGTAATAAAATAGATGAATCTTTAAAGTTTTTAGATGTTTGTCAAAAAATGCAAAAAGACTTATGGATAAGACAAGTAATTGTTCCTGGGATAAATGATACGGAAGAATACATTTTAAAATTAGCCAATTTTATAAGTAAATTAAAAAATGTTTTAAAAGTAGAATTATTACCATATCATACAATGGCAATAGATAAATATAAGAAGTTAAATATTGATTATAAATTAAATGGTACTCCCGATATGGATGTTACTAGATGTAAAGAATTAGAAAATAAGTTGAATAATTTAATTAAGGAAGGTATTAAGTAATACTTTCTTTTTATTTTAAATAGAGTATATCTATATTTAAAAATAAATGTTATTGTCATAATTTTACATTTTCTAAAAAATAGTGAACGAAGATTCACTATTTTTTGTAGTATAATTATAAAGTTTAATGTAAAATAATAATTAATTAGGAGTAGTGCATATGATTGATAAAATATTAAATTATAAAAATTATGATATAGAAAAGTTAGAAGAAGAAGTAATAAATACAAAAGATGCTAGATTATTATTTTTATATTTATTTTTTACTAAGAATAATAAAGAGATTATTGCTAAAGAAATATTAAAATTAAAAAATTATCGATATATGCATTTTATATTACGTTTTTTTAAGTTAGATTGTTATGAAGAACTCTTAAATTATATTTTAGATAGTAATGATGATCCAAGTTATTTATATAATATTTTATATGATGTAGATTACTTAGATAATAAGTATCAATTAAAAATTATAGATAAGATAATATCTATAGAAAATGATTGGTATATATTTAAAGCATTATATTACTATTTTGTTATATTAAATTTATATAATGAAGAATTATTTAGAAAATTACAAGAATTAGTTAAAAGTAAATTAAATATAAATATTAGTTTAAATAATTATAAAGAAGTATTTAATAATATTTTATACAAAGATACTATTGATCCAAAAGGATTTAGCTCTAACTGTTATCAAGGACATAAAAAATATATTCCTAATATTATTGTATGTCATATTAATAATACTTATAATTCGGCTATAAAAAGATTTTATGATTCTAGTAGTGATGTATCTAGTCATTATGTAATTAGAAGAGATGGTCATATTAAACAAGTTGTATCATTAGATGATTCTTCTTGGGCTAATGGTACTTCTTTAAAAGAGAGTAGTGATGTTTATTATAAATTTGCTACTTCTAAGTTAATTAGTAGTATACCTGATAATGCTAATTATTTTACTTTTTCAATTGAACATGAAAGCTTTGATGGAACTTTAACTGATGAACAATTAGAATCTAGTGTTAAAGTTATGAAAGAAATAATTAAGTATTTGAAAGATAAATATAATTATGATTTTATAGTTGATAGAGATCATATTATAGGTCATAATGAGATTAATCCAGTTGTTAGAAAAAAATGTCCTGGTTCTAAATTTCCATTTGCTGAAATTATTTCTAAGCTAAAAAACTATAGAAATTTTTAAATTAAAAGTTAATAATATATGTTATACTAAATATAACAGATTAGAGGGTAATAATATGACAAAAGAAGAAATAAATAAAAGAATATTTGAGTTAAAAAGTGATGAAGAAATAGTGAATTTTGTAAAAGAAAGACTAAATGAACTTGAAAATAATAGTGAGGAAAAAACTGTTGGTCAAAATTATACGGATAGTTTTCAAGATTATATTTCACAAAAAATTCATTACAAAGCAGTTGATAAATTTGCTAATGATGAATGTCCAGATTTAGTATATGATGATATAACTCCTTATGTAAACTTAATTAAAGAAATAAAAAAAGATTCTTGGTATAACACGTTAACTTTATTTACTACTATTTTTTTTGTTGTTCATAAATATTTACCTAATAACGGCATAGGCTTGGGGCGATATTTCACGTATGTTTCACATATAGGCCAAAAATTATCAATTAAAACTATTAGTGATAATGAAATTGCCTTTTGTTCTGAAAAAGCTGGTATGGCTCATAATTTATTTAAGTTTTTAGGAATAGATTCTGAATTAGTATGTGGTGCTAGTGAGGGAGAAATGCATAGTTATAATTTTATTTATCCTAAAGGATATGGGAATGAGCCAATTGCATTATTTGACCCTTCTATTTTTGTAGATTTTCTTAATGGTGATAGTAAAATATCTTTTGGATTTTATAAAGCGTTTAATAAAGCAGATTTTGAAACTTTAAAAAGTGGAACTCCAATGCAAATAGACTTAGCAAAGACAGAAGAAACTTATCGAAAATTATATGGCTTTAATGGATGTTTAGATGATTATGTTTTTGATTCTAAAATGCCTACTTATGTTTATGGTCTAGAAAATGCTAAAAATTATATAAATTCTAATTCAAATTTGAGAAAATAAATCTAATAATAATATTATTAGATTTTATAACACGTTTAATTTTTTATTTATAAAAGTTTATAAATAATTTTCTGATTTTATCTTCAATAGTCTTTTTACAAACTATATCATCTTGTTCTAACTGATGTTCTACATTAGCTATTATTTTTTGTATTTCATCAAATAAGTTTTGTGATAAATTCCATTCTATTAATTTATTATTCTGAATAGTGTTACTATTGTTAATATTAATTTTCATAGTATTTGTTTCGTAAGAATATACAATATTATATTTATCGTTAATAAATATTAACGCTTTATTATTTTTATCATATAAAACTTTGGAATTACAATATAATAAATATCCTAATAAAATATAATTATTAATAAATTCATCTTTTGCTATAGTAATTATCTTATTTGCATTCTTTCCGCCTATATATTTTAGTGTTATATATTCATAATTTATTTCTACTATTTGTAGATAATCTATTTCATTTTTATTTTTTCTATAATCTTTATTTATATATATGCGCATTGGTGAATAATAATAGCCATCTAGTATATTATGTGAATCACTAATAACATTAATATTAGCAAGTTTTGCTTCATTTGAGAATATAGCAGTTGCAAATCTTCTTTTTTCTTTAAAAATTGCTTCTTGAACAAATTTAATAAATTCATTCTTCTTTATTATATCGGTATAACTATTATTTTGTTTTATAATATCTTCGATAATATTAAAAGTTAAACATAGTTGTTTTATTGCTATATAACTTTTTTTATAAGTTTCTAATTTATCTATATTTCTATCAAGAGAAAAATTGTATTGTTCATCTTTTTTTAGTGTATTTAGAATTTTTAATGTTGCTTCATAAATTTCATCTACATTAACATCATTTATATATTTTTTAAATGTTTCAATATCTGTAATTAGTTGGTTTGCTAACAATAAAGAATCATTATATTTATTGAATAAAGCTATAATTAATTTTTCATAATTATTAAACATATCTTGATAAGTTTTATAATTTTTAATTACTAAATTATATAAAAAGGGAACTTTAAAATCTTCAATTTCGGATTTTAAATTTTGATAACCAGCTTCATATTCATATTTTTTTAGATCATTATTTAAAGTTTCAATATATTTTAAAACTTCCATTAATTTTTTATATAATGTAGTTAAATTTTTACTATTTTTATGAATTCCATAAAAAATTAATTCATTAAAATTATGTTCTTCAACAAAATTATCTACAACCTTTTCAAATATTTTTAATATCTTTTGAACACATTCTTTATATTTTATATCCAATTTTAAATAATCCATTATATCGTTAGAATAATCTACAAATTCTAGAATAATTAAATCTATTTCCTTGTTATATTTTTCTAACTTAGGATTATTAGTCTTATCTTTATAATTATCTAAATCTTTTATACACTTTGCTATATATAATTTTATAATATTAATATCATTTACATTATTGTTATCTAAGTGATTTTTAATAACATCATGAGCTTCATTAATTTTTTTTAATTTTTCAGTTGCTTCTAAATTTTCTTTAGTGCCTTCAGGAAAATTATCCGGATGATTTTCTAATACTAATTTATGATATCTTCTTTTTAATTCTTCCTCAGTAAAATTTTTATTTAACTCAAATATTTTTAATGCTTCATTAAGTGACATAATGTATTCCTCCTTAAGTAAGCATTATTTTAACATAGTTTTATTTGTAGTCAATTTTTTATAAAAAAATATCACTAATTTTTATAGTGACATTATTTTTACAAGTAAATTATTTAAGATAATTATCAGTTACTTTATCTATTTCTTCTTCAACTGAATCGTCTTCTACTAATTCATAATCATCTTCAACATCTTCAACAGGTACTTTTACTTTAGTATTACCAACAACTTCGATACCTAATTCTTTATCAATATTAAGATTAATTACACCATTATTAATACTTACATCAGATACAGTAGG
>CALWAK010000027.1 GCA_944373095.1 uncultured Bacilli bacterium | reverse complement strand
GTAATTGCAGGTAGAGAATTAAAAATAACTGCTTAAGTGTAAATTGTTTACACTTTTTTTATGTATTATGTTATAATTTTTTATAAGATACAAGGAGTTTATATGAAAGATAATCAAAATAAAGAAATAATAATTAATGATACACCTATTATTCCACTTGGTAATATTAATAAAGATGTTAATGAAAACACATTAAAAGTAGGTAATAATACTTTAAATAAAAATGAAGATAATAATATTGATTTGAATTTAATTCAACCAGATCAAACTAATATTTCAAATATTAAAAACTTAAATAATACATGTGAAAATATTTTTAATGATAACACTAGTATATTTGATAGTTCAAAAACAAGTGAAAATATAGAATCAAAAGATATAAATTATATCTTTGATAACAATGATACTAATATTATAAGTCAAAATAATGCTACACAAGAAATTAACTCTAGTAATGAAAATAACATAAGTTTTGACGCTACGCTGCCACTTAATAATACTATAAGTAATATAGAAGTAAATAATACTTATGATAATCAAAGTAATACAACACAAGATAGCGTTTCTAATATTGAAAATAATATAAATCTAGATACTCCACTTCATTTTGATGATATTCAAAATAATGGAGAAACAAATAATACTTATGTTAACCAAAGTAGTTTAACACTAGATAACGTTTCTAATATTGAAAGTAATATAAGTCTTGATAATCCACTTAATGTTGATGATACTCAAAGTAATTTAGAAGTAAATAATACTTATGACAATCAAAGTAATACCTCACAAGATAGCGTTTCTAATACTGAAAGTAATATTAGTCTTGATACTCCACTTTATTTGGATAATATTCAAAATAATGGAGAAGCAAATAATACTTATGATAACCAAAGTAGTACAACACAGGATAGTATTTCTAATACTGAAAGTAATATAAGTCTTGATAATCCGCTACCTTTTGATGATATTCAAAGCAATGGAGAAACAAATAATACTTATGTTAATCAAAGTAGTACAACACAGGATAGTATTTCTAATATTGAAAGTAATATAAGTCTTGGTGATAACACAAATAATACTTCACAAGAAAGCATTTCTGATAATAATGAAAAAAAGACTGAGTTAAATGAAAATAATATAATTATAGAAACTAATGATAATAATAGTTCTGAACAAAATCTACAAGATAAAGTTAATTTAAATAATTTAGAAAATACTGTTACTTTAGGAACTAGTGAAAATAATAAAAAAGAAGAAAAAAAGAGCATCTTTAGCAAAATTAAAAATATAATGAATAAAACTATGTTAATTATATTTTTAGTGGTAATAATAGGAATAATAATAGGAACAGTATTATATTTTATTACTACAGCTAAAAATAAAGAGAAAAGACTTAATAATATGGTAAATGTCTTTATTGAAAAAAGTAATATTGGTGAATTAGAAAATATAATTGGCTTTGTTGATAATATTGCTAATGGTAACATTCCAAAAGCTGCTAATTACATCGATGAAGAATATACCTTTCGAATTTCTTTAGATACGAATATAGAAAACATTAAAAATTTAGCAGATTACAATTACACGCTGACTGTATCACCACAAGAAAACTATAATAAATATAGAGTTACAATAAGTGATGGAATTTCTGGAAATTATTTATTAAATGTTAGTGGGATTTCAAATGATAATAATAGTTATTATCGTTTCAATGGTTTAAGTGATCCAAATACATATGTTAGAACAGCAGATACAAAAGAAGGATTTAATTTATTATTCCCAAACAATTTAAATGAAATTAGTTTAACAACTAACTATAATAACATGCTTAACAAAATAAAAGAAATTTATAGTCAAAAAGAATTTGAAACATCTAATGAAGAAATAAGTATTGACGAAAATAGTTATAAAGTCTATAAAGATAGTATTTCGTTTACAAAAGAAGAAGTAACTAATATAATTAAAGAATTTACTAATGGTTTATTAGAGATTGATACTAATAATATATATGATTTAAAACTAGATTTTTATACTAATAGAAAAGATAATAAACCTTTAAAGATAGATATAAGCTTTAATGAATATTTAATAACAATATTATTTATAAATGATACATTTAAAGTTTATAATTATGATAATACTAATAAAACTGAGTTTAATGTAAACGAAGAAATTACTTCATTATTTTATACTTTACAAAGTGAAAATAATTATAATTGTATTATTAGTTATAGTCATACAAATGATGAGTTAGTTTTATCATTAAATGGAACTTTTAATGATAAAGATTTATCTTTAAATATTAAAGGGAGAAAAGATAATATTACTGAAATCCTTGATATAGATATGGAAAATAGCATTAATATAACAGAATTTAATAATCCTAATTTTATTATTAGTTTAATCCCTACCCCTTTTTATAAAAGCATGTATCAATATAATTAATAAATAGGTCAATATCACAACCTATTTATTTTTTTATAAAAATTAAAAGACTGAAATAATAATCAGTCTTAAATTAAGTATTAAAATTTACTTTAATCTTTCTTCTTTTTAGAATCATTTTTAATTAAAGTTTCTTTACGAGATAAATTTAAACGTCCTTTAGAATCATATCCTAAAGCTTTTACCATAATTTCATCTCCAACTTTAAACATATCATGTGGATCTTCTACCCTTTTACTATCTAATTGTGAAACATGACATAAGCCTTCACAGCCTGGCCATAGTTCTACAAAACATCCAAAGTTTTCTACTTTTACAATTCTTCCAGAATATATTTTCCCAGTTTCAACTTCTCTTACAACAGCTTCAATCATCTTTTTAGTTTTATCAATAATTTCTTGATTTTGATGATAAATTATGACTCTTCCATCATCTTCTAAATCTACTTTAACAGCATCTTTGTCATTAACAGATTTAACATTACTAGCCTCTAAAATTATCTTAGTAATCATATCTCCGCCTTTACCAATAACATCCTTAATTTTATCAGGGTTAATATTAAATGTAGCAATTTTAGGAGCATATTTAGATAATTCTTTTCTTGGTTCTTTTATAGCATCTAACATTACATCTAAAACTTGTAATCTAGCTTTTTTTGCTTGTTGTAAAGCTTTTTTTAGTATTTCTTCGGTGACACCTTTAATCTTAATATCCATTTGTAATGCTGTAATACCATTTTTTGTGCCCGCTACTTTAAAATCCATATCTCCCATATGATCCTCTAACCCTTGAATATCAGTTAAAATTGAATATTTCTTTTGATCTTTTGAAGTAATAAGTCCCATAGCAATTCCTGCAACTGGAGCTTTAATTGGAACACCAGCAGCCATTAATGACATACAGCCGGCACAAATAGATGCTTGTGATGATGAACCATTTGATTCTAAAATTTCAGATACAACACGTACTGTATAAGGAAATTCTTCTTCACTAGGCATAACTTGTAATAAAGCACGTTCTCCAAGTGCCCCATGACCAATCTCTCTTCTTCCAGGAGAACCATATCTACCTACTTCACCAACACAAAAAGATGGAAAGTTATAATGTAACATAAATCTCTTTGTATCTTCTAAACCTAGACCATCAAGTATTTGATGTTCACCAAGTGCTCCTAAAGTAGTAGTTGCTAACGCTTGAGTTTCACCTCTTGTAAATAATGCAGATCCATGAGTTCTTGCTAAAATATCTACTTCAGCATCAAGCGGTCTTATTTCATCTAACGCTCTTCCATCAGGTCTTTTTTTATATTTAGTTATTAATTCTCTAACACATTCACCTTCAATATTATATACTAATTTTGATACATCATTTAAAATACTATCTAAGTTAGGGCTATCTTTATATAATGTTGTAAAATAACCAATTGTATTAACTTTAACTTTTTCTATCGCATCATACTGAGCTAATTTTCCACTAATAGAAAAGCACTTAAACATTTCTTCAGTACAATAATCTCTTACTAATTTTTCTAATTCTGGGTCAATAGTAGCTAAATCAACACTAATCTTTTCTTTACCAATTTCTTTTGTAATTGATTCTTGAAATTCACATAGTTTTTTAATTTCTTCATGTCCAAACATTAATGCCCCAAGCATTACTTTTTCACTTACTTGTTTAGCTCCGGCTTCAACCATACATATTGCATCTTTAGTTCCAGCAACAGTTACTAATAATTCGCTTTCTTCTGATTGTTTAGTATCCGGATTAATTATGTATTCACCACCAATTTTTCCTACCACAACTCCAGCAACTGGACCATCAAATGGAATATCAGAAATGCAAAGAGCAAGACTAGATCCAAAAAGAGCGGTCATTTCTGGTGAATTATCTGGATCAACTGATAATACAGTATTAACAACTTGTACTTCATTTCTAAAATTTTCATTAAACATTGGTCTAATAGGTCTATCAATTAATCTAGCTGTTAAAGTAGCTTGTTCTGACGGTCTACCTTCCCTTTTAATAAACCCACCTGGTATTTTGCCAACGGAATATAATCTTTCTTGATACAAGACTGTTAAAGGAAAGAAATCTTGACTAATTGCATTTTTTCCCATTACAGTTGCAGTTAATATTGCAGTATCTCCATATCTAACTAATACTGATGAATCCGCTTGTTTTGCTAATTGACCTACTTCAACGCTTAATTTTTTTCCATATAAATCGTAATTATACACTTTTTTCATAATATAACCTCCAACAAATAAAAAAGGCACTTAAAAATTGAGTGCCTATTTTCTAATATTTAATTTTTTAATAACTTCTCTATAACTAACTACATCATTTTCTTTTAAATAATCTAATAAGCTTCTTCTTTTACCAACTTTCATTAGAAGACCTCTTTTAGAATGATAGTCATGTATATGAGTCTTTAAATGTTCAGTTAAATCATTAATTTCATAAGTAAGAATTGCAATTTGTGCTTCAGTAGATCCACAACCTTTTTCTTTACCAAATTCCTTAACTAATTTAGCTTTTGTTTCTTTTGTAACAGCCATGATTTTCTCCTTTCTTTATTTAACGTTTAAACTTAGTAAAAATCCGAGAAATTTGGTTTAAACCAAGAATAAACTCATATGAATAGAATTATAATATAAAATACTAATTTTTTCAAGAAATTTCTTACATTTGTATATCATCTATTTTATTATATAACAATTCTAACTCATTTATTTTTATGTTTCCAGTTATATTAACAGGTTCCCATTTATAATCTTCTAAACTTAAGATTTTTTTAATTTTTTTAGATGCAAGTGGCATAAATGGTGCGATTAAATTACTAATATTTGCCATCATATAAACACAAGTATAAGTAATATTATTAAATTCATCAACATTTTCTTTTACTTTAACCCAAGGAGTATTATCATCATAATACTTATTACCATAACTTACATAATCAATTATTTTAGTAATTGCAGACTTAAATTCTCCATTTTCAATACAACTACCAACTTCATTAAATACTTTTTTAGTCAAATCTTTAATATCTTCTGATATTATACCTTCACTTATAAGCCCATCAAATTTTTTATTGACAAATGATAAATTACGATTTACAAAATTACCAAGTACTCCTACTAAAAATTTATTATGAACTTGTATAATTTCATCTATAGAACAATTAGTATCTTTTGTTTCTGGACCATTAAAAGTAAAATAAAATCTTAATGTATCCATATCAAAATGTTCTAATAACTCATTAGCACTTATTAAATTTCCTTTACTCTTAGACATTTTTTCATTATTTAAATTTACATAAGCACTAGATATAATATAATCTGGTAATCTATAATTATTATTTAAGCCCATTACTAATGCTGGAAATATAGTAGTATGAAAAGGTATATTATCTTTTCCATGTACATAATAAGTTTTTAAATTTTTATTGTCATTACTCATAAACTTATCAAAATCTATATTTTTATTTTTAGCAACTTCAAGTCCTACTGATAAGTATCCTAAAACAGCTTCAAACCATACATAAATTCTTTTATCTTCATATCCTTTAATTGGTACTTCTACTCCCCAATCAAGTTGTCTAGTAGCAGCTCTTTCAACTAGCCCCATATCCAAATACTTTTGAGCTTCACCAATAGCATTTTTACGCCAAACATCTTTTCTGTCATTAATTAATTCTTGTAATTTATCTTTAAATAAAGGTAATTTAAAATACAAGTGTTTATTATTCTTCATAATAGTATTAGTATTACAAGCCTTACAATGCTTATCTAAAACTTCTGTACTATCTAATGAAGATAAGCAATTATCGCACTGTTCACCACTACAAGATTTACCGCATTTTGGACATGTACCAACTATTTCTCTATCTTGTAAAAATTGTTCGCATTTTGGGCAATAATCTTGAGGAACTTCTTTTTCATACAGATAACCATTTTCATATAATTTCATAAAAGCTTCTTTTACATAATTTTTATGATGTTCATTCATAGTAGCAGAATACATATCATATTCAAAGCCTAAATTATTAAAAGTATTAACAAATTCATTATGGTAAAATGTTGCTATTTCTTTAGGATTTTTATTTTCTACTTTTGCTCTTTGAGTTATCGGCGTACCATGGCAATCACTTCCTGAAACGTATATAACATTATCACCACATCCACGATAATATTTAGCCAAAATATCTCCAGGTAAAAGGGCTGCTAAATGTCCAACGTGTAAATAATAATTAGCATAAGGCCATGCTCCACCAATAAATATATCTCTTTTCACTTTTAAGCCTCCATTTCAAATGTATTTTAACATAATATATAATATTTTACAATTAAGTAATTTCTTTGATAAAATGATAATATAGGCAGTATTAAACGAAATTATTATTTTAATAAACAAAATAAAATTAGATAAATTATCTAACCCTTTTTAAAATATATTGACCATCCTTTTTTTCTTCATTATAAGTAATTTCTTCACTCCTATTAGTAATGTTAATAGAAATAAAAGCATTATCATAATTCCCATCTATTAATACTTTAATATGATTTCTTTCACCTTTATTAAATAATTTTTCATTTAAATAGTTATATAATTGAGCTCTTTCAAAAGCACCATTTACTTGTCCAAGGTTTATAAGATGTTGTTCATAAAATTTTATTTTATCTTCCTTTAAATCGATATGACTATCTTTATCATATCCAAAAAACAAGTTGGCACTTACCCTGTTTGTAAAAATTTTATGCATTTTTAAAAAATAATCATCAATATATTTAATTTGTAAATAATCATCTAAACTAGCAATATAATCAATTGGTAATAAATTTAAAAAAGGATAATTATACTTTACTGTTTTATATCTTGGAATAATAGCAAACGCCTTTGGTTTAAGATTATATTGATTATTGAATAAATCTTCTAATGGATTTAAGAAATACCAGCCATTATCTCCTTTTACAATAATAGCAAATAAAGGTATTGAACTACTATTGGCTATTATTTTTTCTGCTTGTATATTAAATTTTTTAAATAATTCAACATAAAAATCCGCTAATGTTGAACATACTATATTAGGAAATCTATTTATAAATCCACTTAAATATTGTCTTTCTTTTTCTGCACTAGGTGCTAAAAAATATTTTAAATCACGATGAAAATATGGTGCTAATTTAATATATAAATATCTAATTATTAAATCTTTTGACCAATTAGATTGTACTCTATTAATAACTTCATCCATTAAAATCACCTTGTAATAAAATATTATAACATACTTATTTAAAACTTATTCAACTTATAGTTGAGTTAATGTCAACTTCTTCTTTATTGTTTTTATATATAATAAAAGATAAAATTTTTTATGAAAGGAGTAATTATAAAATGAAAAATAAAATAATTTATTTAAGTGTTTTAGTGATTCTAATAATATCATTAGGAGTTAGTATTTTCTATAATCTTAATACTAATAGTGAAAATAGTTTAAAAGAATTACCTAAACCAGAAGTATCAGAAGGTTTAAGAGGTACATTTGGTATAGATAAAAATATAAATGAAAGTACAATTGATAATTACTTAAATAGAAGTGATGCTGTATATCGTGATATGCGTATGTTAAAAGATCCAGGAAACTATGAAGCTATCGGAGGAGATTCTTATTTATCCGGATTTGTAAAAGGTTTTGAAGTAGTACCTTTACCTTATTTAATAAATGTTAGTGGACTTCCTGAAGAAGTTGGAGATACTTATATAGGTAAAACTTTATTTACTGAAAAAGATGGCAAATATACCCCAAATTATGAAGAATCTATGGATGTATTAGAATATTTATTTCCTAAAGATAAAGTTATATTTTTAATGTGTGGTGGCGGGGGTTACGCTGGTATGACTAAGAATATGCTAATTGCTTTAGGATGGGAGGAAGATAAAATCTATAATGTTGGTGGTTACTGGTATTATAATGGTTCAAATAACGTAAAAGTTAAAAATGAATCTAATGAAAAAACAACATATGATTTTTGGAAAATTGCATACCATGATATAGATTTTACAATGTTACATGAAATTAACAATGAATAAGAAAAGACTATTATTAAGTATTATTTTAATTTTCGTATTATTATTTCTAGTATTTTTTATAATTTTTAAAATAGTTAATAAAAATTTTTATCTTGATGAGAAATATTATGGAAATAATGAAATATATGAGATAGATATAGATAAATTTAATGAATTACTTAGTAATAAAGAATCATTTGGAATTTTTATATATCAACCTGCCTGCTCTACTTCAGCTGACTTTGAACAAGTACTTTACGATTTTTTAAAGCAAAATCAAATAAGCATTTATAAGATAAAATTTTCAGATATTTACGAACATACTGACTTTTTAAAATTTTATCCTTCATTTATAATTTATAAAGATGGTAAAATGATTGATTTTTTAGAAGCTGATAAAGATGATGATTTAAAGTATTATCAATCTGTTGATGGATTTAAAGAATGGTTTACAAAGTATGTTATTCTAAAAGAAATTGCTAATAACAATAATATTGATAAAGATGAAAATATAAATAATGATGAAAATAAAAGTGAAGATAATGAAGATGAAGATTACGAAAGTCATACAAATATTAATCTAGATAATGTAATTAAAGAAGATGGTAAAGTTAATTTATATCTTTTTTGGGGAGATGGCTGTCCACATTGTGCAGAAGAAAAAAAATTTTTAAAGAGTATTGAAAATGAGTATGGAGATTTATTTAATATATATGAATTTGAAGTATGGCATAATGAAGAAAATGAAAAAATTATGAAAGAATTTGGTATGGCTATGGAAGATACTTTAACTGGGGTTCCGTATACCATAATTGGTAAAGAATCTATTAAAGGGTTTAATGATTCAAAAAAAGAACAAATTCTTAATGCAATTATTAATGAATCTAAAAGTAATTATGATATATATTTTGATGTAATTAAAAAATAACTTGTTTCTCTAACAAAGAAGCAAGTTTTTTATAATACTTTGTATCATTTTGAAAATAAGCATTGACACTAAGTGTACTTTGTATTAAAATGTAACTATGTCAGGAGGGATAAAATGAAATTATTAGAAAAAGGACCAGGTTGGTCAACGATACAACACTGCACAGGCAAAGGAAATGGAAATGGTGGGTGTATGTCTAAATTGTTAATTGAAAAAGAAGATATTTACTTAACTACACATACAGATTTAACAGGTGAAACTGATTATTATTACACCTTTATATGTCCAGAATGCGGCATTCAAACGGATATTCCAGAAAGTGAAATTCCAATAGCACTAAAAAGAGAATTATTACAATCAAAAAAAGGATTATATAGGAGATTAGAATGGAGATAAAATACACAACTGATTTATTAATATTTGCAATAGATGATAAAGAAAATGAAAACTGTAGAGAACTTTCTAAAAAAAGCCTAAGTTTATTATTAGTAAAAAGAACTAAAGAGCCATTTAAAAATATGTGGTGCTTACCTGGTGGGTTTGTTTTTGATAATGAAACTTCCCTAGATGCTGCCAAAAGAATATTAAAAAAAGAAACAAATCTACAAAATTTTTATCTAGAGCAATTAAAAACATTTGATGAAATTAATAGAGACCCTAGAGGGAGAATAATATCAACTGCTTATATATCACTAGTAGATAAAAAAATGATAAAACAAGATTTATCAAAAAATGCGGTTTGGTTTGATTTAGAAATTATAGAAGAAAAAAATAATATATGTATTAATTTAAGAAATGAATTAGATTCTATTAATATAAATTTACTAAAAAATATAGTTAATGAAAAATCTAAGCAATATAATTATAAATTAGTAAATAGTAATATAGCATTTGACCATGGATTAATTATAAACGAAGGAATAAAAGATCTTAGAAAAAAAGCAAATAGCTCAGATATTATTTTTAATATGATGCCTAATAAGTTTACTATTGGTGAACTAAAACAAGTTTATGAAATTATTCTTAATAAAAAGTTAATTAACTCAGCATTTAGAAGAGTAATTGCATCTAAAATAGAGCCTACAAATGAAATAATTAAAAATGGTGGACATAGGCCATCTCAATATTTTAAATATAAAAATAATTTGGGAGAATAATGTATGAATATAAAAGAAGAAATTGAAAAATATGAACCATTTAATGAGCAAGAGATTAATGATAAAAAGTATTTTTTAAAGTTTGTTGAAACATTTGATGATACATTAACTAGAAATAATATGTTTGGACACTTTACCGCATCTGCTTTCGTTGTAAACAAAAGTAGAACTAAAATGATAATAGTTTACCATATTATAAATGATGGTTGGATTTATCCTGGTGGCCATGCAGATGGAGAAAGTAATCTTTTATCTGTTGCTATTCGTGAAGTAAAAGAAGAAACTGGTTTGGAAACAAAAATATTAAGTGATAAAATTTATGCAATTCAAGCAAATCCAGTGCAACCTCATATAAAAAATAATAATTTTATATCTGCACATACACACTTTGATGTTATATACTTACTAGAAGCAGATGACTCTACCCCATTAACTTATAGAAAAAATGAAAGTAAAGGAGTAAAATGGGTTTCATTTAATGATTTAGAAAAAGAAGATGTAGTGCCATTTATTAAACCTATCCATAAGAAATTAATTGATAAACTTAAAAATTATAAATTATAAAAATATATATAAATTTTTTAATATTTAGTTTATAATAATACTAATATTTAATTATTAGGAGGTTTTGAAATGAAAGTATTATTGTTTACACATAAAAGTGATATAGATGGTATGGGAAATGCAGTTTTAGCTAAATTAGCATTTGAAAATGTTAACTATATATTATGTGAAACATTTAATCTTCAAAATGAAATTGCAAAATTTTTTGAAGATGGTAGCATCTATAATTATGATATGATTTTTGTTACAGATTTATGGTTAGAGGAACCTACTTTAACTAAAGTGGCAAATGATAAAAAATTACAAGGAAAGTTTTTTGTTTTTGATCACCATGAATCAGCATTAGCTGGTGGTTATAATAAATATCCTTTTACTACTATTAAAATTTCTGATGAAAAAGGTTTATGTAGTGGTACAAGTTTATTTTATGAATATTTAATAGAACAAGGATTCTTACCAAAAGAAGAAAATGCTATTCAAGAATTTTCTGAGTTAACTAGAAAGTATGATACATGGGAGTGGAAAACTAAATATAATGATGAAACTCCTCATGAGCTAACATTATTATTTGACTCAGTTGGTTGTGATGGATACATAAAATTGATGGTAGAAAAATTACAAAAAAAATATCCTAGCTTTGAATTCAATGACTTAGAAAAAATGCTAATTGCAAATAAAAAACAACATGTTTTAGGAAAATTAAAAAACTATGCAACAAAAATTACTTATAGAGAAATAATGGGATATAAAGCTGGTATTGTTTTCATTGATTATGAATATCGTAATGATTTGGCTGAATACTTTAGAGAACAAAATTTTGATATGGATTTTGTTATGCTAATTGCTTTAGATTATGGAACAATTTCTTATCGCAGTATTAAGGATAATGTTAATGTTAGAATAATTGCTGAAGCGATGGGAGGAAAAGGTCATGATAAAACCGCTGGTAGTCCAATTAGAGAAGAACAAAAAGAAGAAATAATTAGAGTTTTAACAAGGAAAAACAAATAAATTTTTTAAATTATTAATAAATAAAACTATAATACCTCGTTCTTATTTTTATAAGAAACGAGGTTTTTATATAAATAAATTAGAATATAATATTATTAAATAACATCATATTAAACGAAAAAAGTTTTGATATTTTATCTCATGAATATACTTTTTTAATACTAAATTTTAGCGAATTATTATAAAGTATTTAAATAATTAAAAATAATGCAAAATGTATTTACATTATATCTTTGTTAATTTCATTATAAATAATAGAAAATTTATTACTTAATATCTCTATAAACTAACATTTTACTAAATAATTATATATATTAAAAACTAATACTTTATTTAATCGTAATACTCAATATAGATAATTTATTATTTTAATGATAAAATATAGTTTATAAAAATAAAATGATAAAAGGTAATTTACAAAAGTGATATATAAAGGAAAAGATTAGAGGATTTTAAATGAATTACAATGAAATTATAAAAATAATTGTATTAAGATTTAATGAAACTTTTCATACAAATTATAGAATAATTTTTAATACACGAGATAATATTCTTAATAGCAATCCATCATTTTCAATTAGTAAAAGTGCTGGGGGATTCTATGACAATAAAACAAAAACAATATACTTATTCAGTGATGTCGTAGATAAGATTAATTATAAAAATTATGATAATAAAAACGGTACTTATAATAATGGCCTTGCATTTCTTATACTAGCTTGTTTTCACGAATTAGAACATAGATTACAAAATGAATGTCCAGAAAAATTAAGATTACAATTTGATTTTGCACAAGAAATATATAGTATTGAACGCTTTATAATAATATTAGGAAGTTCTGCTCCAGAATTGATGGAAGTTGATTATAAAAAATTTCATGATAATTTTTGGCTAGAAATTGATGCCGATATAAAAGGAGTGGATAATGCTATCTCATTTTCAAAAGCATATAATATTGAATGCATAAATCCTAAATATTATAAACTATTTAGTCAATATAATAATTACAGAATTCAAAGTTATGATATTCTAACTATGATAAATCAGTTTTTAAAAATTGCTAATAAATATAAAGCAAATGTAATTAATAGTGACTATCTTCCAAGTAAAATACTTAATTATTTTGATAAAAATGGAAACTTAAAAAATATAGATGATTTAATGAAAATTCAAGATAGTTCAATTATTCAATATATTGTTTCGTCTCCTGAGTTTTTAAAATCTATTAATCAAAGTGAATTAACAAAAGAACAGTGCCAATTTATAATCAATTGTATTAGTAAGGTATTAAATGAACATTATTTTAAGAGAAATTTTATTGAGCAAAATAAAAAGCAAATGGATTTCATTATAGAAGAACTTAAAAATTATACTCAAATTTCTTTGACAAATTCAAAGACATCTGATTCTATGGCAAATGAAAAATATTATATATATTTACCATCAAAATTAGGATCATTACAAGCAATGCAATTTAACAATTCAAAAAATAGATAAAAATCGTTTATAAATATAATAACGCTATAAAATTACTTAAAAAATTGAGATAATAAATAGTAAATTGAAATGAAAATATAATTATGAAAATAGATGAATTAAAAAGAGCTCACGTTTTAAGTTGTCATAATAGAGCACAATTAGATAATTCAACATTATGCGGATGTTTCTATTGTTTAAAAATATTTGATCCAAAATTAATTGTTGAGTGGTGCGATAATAATCAAATCACAATTTGCCCATATTGTGGAATAGATTCAATAATTTACGATAGTCAATTTTATCCAGTATCAAATGATTTTTTAAAACAAATGAAAGATTATTGGTTTTAAGTTTAGTGATAAATTATTATATTATAAAAATAAATAATTAAGTACTTATTAGAATAAATAGTTTTTTCTTTGATTCTATTATCTTTCAAAATAATAGTTAGTAATTTCTATTAAAAAAATAATACGAAACAAGAAATTAATGTAAACTGCTGCTGATAAAATAGCAAATAGTGATTTTTTCAACAAAAATGAAATACAATTATAAATTTAGAAAACATAAGTAAATAAAATAATTTTTACAAAAGTTGTGTTAAACTTTATGACTGATAAGCTTAAAATCGTGATATAATAGTTATAGCCAAACAAAATGTAGAAAG
>CALWAK010000026.1 GCA_944373095.1 uncultured Bacilli bacterium | reverse complement strand
ACCGCTGTATACGAGAACCGTACGTACAGTGGTGTGAGAGGGATTAAATAAATTAATTATTTAATCTCTACTTAATTTAAATATTTACTATATTTATTACGATAAAATATAATTAGTTTTTTAATTTTTAAAAAGTTTTCTTCACTAAACCTTGATTTATATTGTTCAATTTCTAAAAAATCAGGATTAGATAATACTTCTTGCCAATTTTTCTTAATAAAATCTAATATAAATATTGCTTCTTCATTACTTAAAGAAATATTATTTTTACTTGCAAAACTAAATATATCATTTAATGATAGTTTATTTATATATAAAGAAATTAAATTATTCATATGTCACCTAATATATTGTATGAATTTATATAATTTATTAATACTAATAATGGTGGTTATATGCGTAAAAAGTATATTATATTTACCTTTGTATTTATATTATTTGGCATTATAGTATGCCGTTTTATAAATGTAAGAATAATTAATCATGAATATTATTTAGATTTATATGAAAATAATACTACTAGAATTATAAGTAATTTTACTGCTCCAAGAGGAAGAATATTAGATACTAATGGTAAAATTATTGTAGATAATAAAAAAGTACCAGTTATAACTTATCGTAAATTAAATAATATAAGTAGAGAAGATGAAATAGATATAGCCTACCAATTAACTAATATATTAGATTTAACTGAAGAAGCTAGTATTGATACTTTAAAAAAGTTTTATTTATTAACTAATGATACAACTTATTTATTAACTGATAAAGAGTTAGAAGACATAAAGTATCGTCGTCTTACTGATAAAGAAGTAGAAAATATTAAATTAGATAGAATTACTAATGAAATAGATATATATAATTTAGAAGATAGAATTGCTATTAATACTTATTATTTATTAAATGAAGGATATTATTATGACACAAAAATAATTTTAGATGATACCACTGAAGAAGTATGTGCACTTGTATTAGAAAAAAATATTAGTGGTGTAGAATGTGATTATAAATATGAGAGAGTAAATAATTATGATACTTTAGCACAAATTATTGGAACTGTATCAAATATTAGATACGAAGATAAAGATTATTATTTAAATTTAGGTTATGAGTTAACTGAACTTGTTGGAATAAGTGGATTAGAGTACTATTATGAAGATGAATTACATGGAACACCTGCTAAATATAAAGTAAATAACGATAATACATTAGAGCTTGTTAGTGCAGAAAAGCAAGGCAGTGATGTTATTCTTAATATTGACATAAATATCCAATTAAAGGTAGAAGAAATATTAAAAGAAAATCTTAATAAATCTAAGAATTATAAATATACTAATTATTTTAATACAGCTTATGCTATAGTAAGTGATCCTAAAACTAGTGGTATTTTAGCTATAAGTGGGCTAACCCGTTTAGTAGATAATAATAATGTTTTTTTTAAAGACACTACAAGAGATATTATAAATTCTTCATTTACAGTAGGTTCGGTTATTAAAGGAGCAAGCCATACTGTAGGATATTTATATAAAGCGATTGATATTGGTAAGAAAATAAATGATTCTTGTGTAAAACTATATAATGTTCCTGAAAAATGTTCATATAAATATTTAGGTTATATTGACGATATTACAGCATTAAAAACTTCTAGTAATTATTATCAGTTTATAACTGCTATTAAAACTACTGGTAATACTTATAAAAGAAATATGCAGTTAGAAGTAACCCTAGATGATTTTAATAGATATAGAGAAGTATTTAGAAGATATGGGTTAGGTAGTACTACTTTTATAGACTATCCTAATGAAGCAATAGGTATTGTTGGAGATAAAGTATCTGCTGATTTACTACTTAATTTTGCCATTGGTCAATATGATACATATACACCAATTCAAATACTAAGTTACATAAACACAATAAGTAATAATGGTATAAGATATACTTTAAATTTAAAAAAACAAGATACAAAAAAGATTGATGAAGTTACTCTTGATTCTAAATATATGAGTAGAATTCAAGAAGGATTTAATGAAGTTGTAAATGGTGGTACTGCCAATGGCTATATTAGTAGAAATAACAATGGCGTAGGTAAAACTGGGACTGCACAAAGTTATTATGATGGTAAAATAACAACAATAAATCAAACTTTTGCTGGTTATTTTCCAAAAGATGATCCTAAGTATTCATTAGTGGTAATGACTCCAAATATAAGTTATGAAACCGATGATAGTAGTAGTTATTACAATCCTACTACCCGTAATATTACTAGAAGTATAACTGATTATCTAGGTTCTTTATCATAATATTTAAATAAGCGATTAATGTGTATTAATTTATCCATTAATCGCTTTTATATTATCTAATTAATTTTCTTAAAGTTCTAATCGCACTTTTTTCGATTCTTGATACTTGAGCTTGACTAATATTTAATGCACTTGCTATTTCTGTTTGTGTTTTACCAATTAAATATCTTTGTTCTAATACAATTTTTTCTCGTTCCTTTATCCTTTCTAATCCTTTTCTTAGTGAAATTAATCCATCTTTATCCGATTTTAAATCTTTCTTATCAGCAAGTTGATCAAATAAGTATATAGTGTCCCCTCCATCATTATAAATAGGTTCAAATATACTAACTGGTTCACATAAACTATCTAAGCAAGTAGCAATATCATACTCAGAAATTTGTAAGTAATCAGCAATTTCTTTATTACTTGGTTCTTTTCCATATTTATTTAAATAATCTTCTTTAAATTTAATAATATGGTAGGCATTATCTTTAATACTTCGACTAATTCTTAACGATGTATTATCTCTAATATATCTTTTTATTTCGCCAAGTATTAAAGGTACAGCATAAGTAGAAAATAAACAATTAAAACTTAAGTCAAAGTTATCTACGGCTTTAATTAAACCAATACAACCAATTTGAAATAAATCATCCATATTATATTTATCATTATTAAATCTTTTTAAAATACTTAAAACTAATTTTAAATTACATGTAACTAACTTATCTTTTAAACTTATATTACCATTTTTATACTCAATAAATAACTTTAACATTTCATCATTAGATAATACATCTAATTCATTGGTATTTATACCAGTTATATCAACTTTATACTTACTCATAGGACCTCCTATAAGTATTTTGATTATTCAAGTATTATTTTATTCATATATATCTTAATTAATTTACAATATGTAACTTTTATGTTACTATTTAGATATCATAGAGTTGTATGTGAGTTAAAAGGTAGGCTATTAATGAAAAGATTTTTAAGACATATATTATATATATTTGTTACTTTATTAGTTTTAGTATTAATTGATACATGGCAAGCTAAAACGTTTACTAGATCACCATTTATTAAATCAAGGGAATATTATGTAGGAAGTACGAGAAGGGAATATGTAGATCACGGAATACTTATTAAGTATAGTAAGTATCGTAATGGTGAGGAAGGTACTATATATGTTTGGGAACCAACAACATTAATCCCTTAAATTAGAGATAGGTAGGTACTGATGAAAAAGTTTTTAAAAATATTTTTAAAACATGTAATATATATATTGTTAACTATATTATTAATTGTTATCTTAGATAATGTACAGGCAAAGGTATTTAATCGTTCCCCTTTATTTCGAACAAGAACGACTTATTTTACCACTATAGATTATTCGGAAAATCCTGAGCATCTTCTTTATATGGATAGGGGTATATTTGTTATTCATTATGAATATGAAGATGGAACAACAAAGACTATATTTTCTTGGGAAGAAGATAATAAATAAAACTACTAGAAATCAAATCTAGTAGTATTTTTAAAAGAAATAATATTATTTTAACTTCTTATTTATTTCAGATACATTTACACATATTTTATATGTTACCATTAAAAATTCATATATTACTCTTAAAACAATGTTACCAAACACTAACATTACTAAGGCTAAAATTATATTAGTTCCAATAGTAGCAATTGCAGATAAAGTTAAATAAATTGCTGTAAATATATATGCTATTTTTAATATTTTTTCTAATAAGAAAGTATCAAATTGTAAAAATTCATATAATTTACGAATGCCACCAGTATAACTCTTACTCTTTTCTTTATCTAAAAATAAAACATATATTACAACAGCAGCTGCAATAGCAATAATTAGTAGGGCAAATGTAAGTGAACTACCATTACTTGAAGTAGAAATTACATTTTGAGTACCATATCCGTATCCATACATAAAAATCTTTCCTTTCTAGCCAAATTATATCAAAAAAATAAGTATTAAACAATATAATTAAGTAGGTGATTTTATGCATTTATCTGATTTACAGTCTAAGGATATTGTAAATGTTAATGATGGCAAAAAAGTAGGTAGAATAATAGATTGTGATGTCTCACTAGACGGTAAAATAAATTTTTTAATTATTGAAGAAAAAAGAGGTTTAAGTAATATTTTAAATAAAGATGTTACTACTAGTATAAGTTTTAATCAAATAAAAAAAATAGGTACTGATGTTATTTTAGTAGATTTATAGGATTTACTAATTTTTTATGTTAAGTTATAATATTTCAGCACGGAGTGAATTTATATGAGGCATAAAGATGTACAAGCGATAATGTATCAAAAAGGTAAAATAGAAGTTGATAATTTTGCAGTAATGATAAGTCAATTTTTTTCTAATAAGTATCATTTTATAATGCTACCAGTTGAATATATAGTTTATGATGAAAATTATGTTATTTATGATGCTAATAAACATTGTTTAATTAATAAACCTCAATATCGAAAAGTAATTAGTTATTACAACTTTCTTTTAAGAAATGATATAAAATTAGATAATAGTTTTATTCTAAAAATACCAGGTTTAATAAATTTAAAAGATATTGAGTCTAAAATAGCGTTATATTCTCCAGTAGGATTAAGATTGTTAAGCGATAAAGAAATTGAATATATCCTTAGTACTCAAGGATATAAGAATCCTTATTTTGAAAGAGTATATAATAAAAATAATGATTGTTTATTTTATCAGTTATATGCTGAACCCATAGTAGTTGGTAATGAAATAGAAGGAATTATCGAAGAAAAACTATCTCCAGAATTTTTAAAATTTGGAATTAAGGAAAATATCCTTTTAGATAAAGGAATTATAGATTTAACGGTATTTCCAAGAGTTATTCCCAGTATAACAGTACGTCAAGAACTTAATAAATTAGCTTTTAATAGTAATTTCATTCCCAATTATGTTAGATATGTAAGAGAAATTTCAACTAATTCATTTTATATAACTGATTATTTACCTGAATATAAATTACATAATAAACGTTTTGTTTTATATGAATTTCAATTAGGAATTAATAATGGTTTTTTATATTGGTTAGAGGTAACTCCAAATAATGAAGAAGTAAAAAGTTTAAAAAGAAATTTATAGAATCGTGATATAATAATATTGGTGATTATATGGGGAAGCATGCAATTATAGTTATTAAAAATAATAAGAGATATTTACAATATTATGATTTAAGATGGGAAAGCTATCTATTTTTAAATTGTAAATTAGATACTGATGAATATGAAAAAATAGTTGTAAATCATTTATCTAATATTTTAAATATATCTAAAAAAATAATTAATATTAATTATATAGGTTATAAAATACATAAGAAATTTTCAGAAAGCGATAAGATTGAAAAAGAATACACACATTATTTTTATAAAGTAGAAATATTAGAAAATTTACAAGATAATGATTTTATAATTAATAATACTAAATATAAATGGTTTACTTATGATGAATTATTAAATAATAAAAGAATAATGCAAGTTAATAGTGATATAGTAAGATTTATTAAAGAATTTAATATTTGAATATTTATTAAGATTTATGTATCAGTAAATCTTTTTTTTATACTATTTATAAGATATAATGTAACTAGGGTGATTATTTTGATAAATAAATCTTTAATTAATGTACTAAAGCAATTGGGTTTAGAATATTTTATATCATTAGGTAAAAAAGAAATATATAGTAAAAATTTTAAAACAATAATAAAAAATAAAATAGATAATAATTTATTTAAATTTTATAATAAGTACTACCAAAAAAGTACAAAAATAATAAAATTAGATAATTTTAAATATAGAATAGAATATTTTTTTGATGTAACTGAATTTATAAATATAGTTATAACTTTAAAAAATGATAGACTTACAGGATTAAGAACTAGAGAAGATTTAGAAAATTATTTATTATATTTAAATAAAAAAAGCATATTTGTTTTATGTGATTTAGATGATTTTAAAAATATTAATGATACGTATGGACATCAAACAGGTGATGAAGTATTACAACTATTTGGAAAACTTATTAAGGAAAATATTTCTATTAAAGATTATGCTGCTAGATATGGTGGTGAAGAATTTTTAATTATTTTTGATGGTAATAATATAAAAAGAACAAAAAGAATAATTACTAAAATTAATAGAAGGCTGATAAAGGAAACTAAGAAAATGCATGTATCTTTTTCGGCTGGAATTACCTTGTATAACAATGATAAAAAAATAAATGATGTCATTCGTAAAGCTGATTTAGCTTTATATTATGTAAAAAAGAATGGTAAAAATGGTTATTGTGAATATAATGAAACTTTTGAAAAATTATATTTAAAAAATAATTAATAGGATATGTTATGAAAAGAATTTTAATAATATTATTAGTTTTATTAATATTTGTAATATATATTTTATATCAAATAAATTTTATTCCCCATAAGAAATATACTAATATTGATTTTAATATTACTACGTATAAAAGTAAAATAGATTTAGATAATGATGGAATAGATGATCAAACAGATATATTAAATAATGCTATAAAATATATTGAAACAAAGCCAAAATATAAAAGCAAGTATTATGAAAATGGTTATCCAGATGATAATTATGGCGTTTGTACTGATGTAGTAGCATTTAGTTTAAAAGATGCTGGATATGATTTAATGGAATTAGTATATAATGATATTAAAAATAATCGTGATAAGTATGATATTGATTTAATAGATAAGAATATTGATTTTAGACGTGTTCGTAATTTAAAAGTATATTTTGATAATAATGCTATATCATTAACAACAGATATTAAAGATATAAGTAATTGGCAGGGTGGAGATATAGTAATATTTGAAAATCACATTGGTATAGTGTCTGATAATCGTAATAAAAACGGCATTCCTTTTATAATTCATCATGCTAATCCTTATCAACTATATTATGAAGAAGATATCTTAGAAAATAGAAATGATATTATTGGTCATTACCGAATTAGTTAAAAGTTATAAATTTATGTTAAAATAAGTAAGTGAGGTTTTTATGATAAATACTAAGTTAACTAGAAAAGCAATGATTATTGCCTATAATGCACATCAAAATCAGTTTGATAAAGCAAATGTACCATATATCTATCATCCTATTCATATTGCAGAACAAATGGATACGGAAGCAGAATGTATAGTAGCATTACTGCATGATGTTGTAGAAGATACTAATATTACTTTTGATTATTTAGAAAAAGAATTTTCTAAAGATGTTATTGATATATTAAAGGTGTTAACTCATGATAAAAAAGTAGATTATCTTGAATATATTAGGAATGTAAAGAATAATCCAATTGCAACTAAGATTAAATTAGCTGATTTAAAACATAATAGTGATATAACAAGATTAGATATTATTACAGAAACTGATTTAAAAAGAATGGAAAAGTATAAAATAGCTTTAGAGGTATTAGAACGTAAATAATTATATTTAAAGTAAGATATTATATAAAATTCAAATCTTTGTTTTTTATATTAAATTTTTAAAAATATATTATCTAGTAAATGTTATACTTATAATATAAAGGAGTAAGGTTATAAAAATGACTAATAGGAATTTATTAGAAGAAACTAAGATTAATAATATATCGCTTAGAAAAATACAAATAGATACAAATGAATTTATTTTATATGCACCAGATTCTTTAAAATATATTACTGATAATATGTTTAATATATTAAATACTTCGATTTTATTTTATAAGACGTTATTTGGTATAGATAATTTTAGAAAAATACAAATTAATTATTTTGATGACTTAGAAAAGTTTAGAGAATATATATACTCATTAAGAGGAGAAAGAAAATCATTACCAGAATATGCAACAGGTACTTTTGATAAAGGAATGATTAATGCTTTTATTAAACCTAATTTAGTAGTTGGTAGTTTTTTATATAACAAAGCATTATACTTAGCTAGCCATGAATTATTTCATATTATGTATCAAGGGTTAATTTGGGAGCCAAAAAATTTAAAAAGAATTGTTTGGTTTGATGAAGGAATGGCTCAGTTATTTTCTGGAGAAAATAACGATTTATTAAATGAAGATAAATTTATAAATTGGGTTAAATATTTAATAGATACTACTAAAGTTATTCCTAATTTAAATGAGTTAACCCATGGTTTAAATTTTGTAAATGAAGAGTATAATGGGTATAAATTAAGTTTATTAGCCGTAAAGTATTTATTTGATACTTTAGGTTTTGAGAAATTTAAAAAATTAATGCATGATCAATATAGAATCGAAGAATATGGCTTAAATATTTTAAACGAAGCATTTATGTTTTATAAAGATAAAATTAATATAAGGTAGCAACAAGTCTACTTTTTTATATGCTATAAAATAAATATGGTATAATAAATTAAATTTGATAGAGGTTATATTTTTATGAAAATGAAAAGTGTAAAAAAGATTTTAACTATTATATTAATAATAATAGGATTAGTAGTCATAGTATATTTACTACCTTATGTTAAAGCTATAACAACTAAAGAAGGAAGATTATTTTTCAAAAATAAAGTAAACGATTTAGGATTATGGGGTCCAGTTATTTTAACATTAATGCAATTAATTCAAATATTATTGATTGTTTTACCAGGTGAACCGTTAGAAATTTTAGCTGGAATGTGCTATGGAGGGCTTTGGGGAACAATATTTATCATGTTAACTTCTAGTATTTTTTCGACGATCATATTTTTATTTGTAAGAAAATATGGGAAGAATATTATCTATTTATTTTTTAATAAAGAAAAAGTTGATAAATTATTAGATAATAAAATTTTTAAAAATACTAAAAAAGTTGAATTAGTTATTTTATTATTATTCTTAATACCAGGCACTCCTAAAGATTTAGTAGTGTATATTAGTGGTCTTTTACCTATAAATGCAACCAAATTTATTGTAATATCGTCTATAGCAAGATTTCCTTCTGTTATATCTGGAGTATTAGCAGGTTCTAATATAATTTCTGGCAATTGGTTAATTGGTATATTAGTATATGTAATAACTTTTATATTAATTGGAATAATTATTTTTGTTATTAATAAATTTGATAAAGATAAAATTACTAATAAAATATTTAAAACTTTTAAATAAAATTAATTATTAGGAAGTGATAAACTTGGAAAGTAAAAAATGGTATAAACTTGATAATATTGGTAAATTTTATTCTTCTTTAGCAAGTAATTCTATACAAAATATATTTAGATATTCAGTTACTTTAAAAGAAAGTATAGATAAAAATATTTTACAAAAAGCTCTTGATTTAACAATAAAAAGTTATCCTAATTTTAATGTTAATTTAAAAAAAGGTATATTTTGGTATTTTTTAGAACAGACTACGAAGAAGTTTAAAGTTACAGAAGAAAATTTACCAATATGTTTTAAGTTATATAATAATGGTAATGATTTCTTATATAGAGTTTCTTATTACAAAAAAAGAATTAATTTTGAAGTGTCTCATATTTTATCAGATGGCCGCGGAAGCGTTAATTTTTTTCAAACTTTAATAATAAATTATTTAAAGATAAGATATGAATTAAATGGTATTAATGCTTATAGTTGTTCTTATTTACAATCTTCTGAAGATAGCTATTTAAAATATTATAAAAAGAATGTAAATAAAGTAAATGATCATTATGTTTCTAAAGTATATATTTATGATGGTAGAAAGCTACTAAATACAACTCGTTTTTTTGAATTACATATGAGTGTTAAAGATGCTACATCTTTAGCTCATAAGTATAATACAAGCATAACATCTTTAATAATAAGTATTCTTATTTATTCAATGAAAGATGTTATACCAGAAAAAGATTTAGAAAAAGTAATTAAAATTGATGTTCCAGTAGATTTACGCCAATATTTTAAATCATTTTCAACCAAAAATTATTTTTGCTTAATTTCTATACTTTATAAATTTGAAGCCCGTGAAGTTAATATAGAATCTATTATCGAAAAAGTAAATAAGCAATTTAAAGAAAATTTAACTAAAGAAAACTTAAGTATTAAAGTTAATCAAATGGTATCTTTAGAAAAAAATGTAATTTGTCGTCTAACTCCTATATTTATAAAAAATTTTATTTTAAAACTTGCTGATTTATATACTAGAAAATTATCAACTAGTTGTGTTTCTAATATAAGTATTATAAAATTTGATGATGTAATAAGTTCTTATATTGAAAATATTAATATCTTAGTATCTACAACTAGTTTTCAATTTACATTATGTTCTTTTAAAGATGATTTATCAATTGGAATATCTTCGAAATATAAATATAATGAAATTATAAAAAAATTTTGTACGTATTTTTCTAAAAGAAATATAAATGTTATAATTAATACAGCAGAGGTAAAGTAATGAAAAAGTGTAATAAATGTAAAATATATTTTAATACTAGAGAAAGTAGATGTCCTTTATGTCAAAATGATTTAAAAGGAGTTGATTGTGAAGATATATTTCCAGAAAATATTAATTTAAAAGCAAATACTCTTATCTTAAAAAGTTTATTATTTCTTTCTTTATCTACTATTATAATAAGTGTTTTTATTGAACTATACTTAACTAATACATTACATTATACTTTATTCATTTTTGGAGGATTGTTAGCAAATTTTATGTTTATATATTTTATTTTAAAAAATAAACAAGATGTTTTAGCGTTATTTGGTAGATGTGGAGTAGTTTTAATAATAATTTTACTTTTTTGGTATTTTATTACTAGTAATAAAGTAATCACTAATTATATAGTCCCTTCCATATGTTTTTTAGAAATATTATTTAATTTTATTTCTTTTATAGTTTTAAAAAAGTATTATATAGTTAATTATTTGAGATTAATTTTATTAAATATATTATTATTAGTAATTCCAATAGTTTTAATATTACTAAAATGGACTACTTATTATTTATTATCTTTAATATGTTTATTATTTACACTAATAATATTATTATGGTTAATTATCTTTTATACTAGCGATATTAAAGATGAATTAAATAAAATATTTAATTTATAATTTAAAGGAGAATCTTATGTCAGTTGTAGTTAAAATAAAACAAGATTTAAATAAAATAAAAAAAATAGATTTAAAATATATAGAAGAATACGCTATTAAAGAAAATTTATATTTAGGCACATCTGATGAAGCATGTTGCTACGAAAGATATAACGGTTGTAATGATATTAGAAATAAAATAATAATATTATTTAATAAAGCTTTATTTGGTAGGGGAGTGCTTTTATTAGTAGATAATAAGTATAATATTGAATTAGTTTTAAATTATCCAATTACGCAAGTAGATATAGAAGATTTTTATAAATTTGTTAAAAGTATTTGTAATAAATTTAAAGTTAAAAAGATTTTACAAGATAATATTGAGTATGATTTTAAATATTTAGATACATTAAAAAATGGTGTAACAAGAGCTAACCAAATTAATATAAAAAATAATATTGAAGCTGGTATAACCATTTTTGGATGTATTAATCCGGTTACCTTAGATAAAGAATTTATAAATAATATAGATAAATTAAGTAATGAAGAAGCGGTAGAATATTTTGGGACATATTTAGATAATAAACAAAGAAAAATGTATTATTTTTCTAAACCTCTCTTATTTAAAAAAGATAATACTAAACTTTATGCTAGATATGCTCTAACAGAAAATGCACCATCAATATTTCCAACGAGTCCTTATCTTCCATTTGGTTATAATCAAAAATTAATTAAAGATATTGAAAGTTGGAGTGTTGTAATTTTTGAAGAAAATGATAATGAGTTTCATTTGGTTGGGGAAATACCATTTGAATATTTTAAAAAGATTATTAATATTAAAAAACAAGTTAGATATGATTATAAACATATTTTAGTGACTGTTAATAAAAAAATAATGTCTAAAGTGATAACTTATAATTCTAAACTAGCAAAAAAAGAGTTAATAAATTGGTTAAAAGGCAAAAATTTTAAGCCTTTACAAGTAATATTTACAAATACTTTTTATGATAAAAATAATGAAACATGTTATATCTTTAAATATAAAAATAAAATTTTTGCTAAATGGTATTTAGGTATCGTTAGTAAATTAGGTGCATATAGTCTAATGAAAGAATATAAAAAAGAGCATGAAATAGATCATGCTAAAGATATTTTAAATGTATTAAATAATAATTAATAATTATCTTTTTATTTGAGCAGGTATTTTATTTTTTTCCTCTATTTTTGAGTTAACATCTGTTTTAATGATACTATATAAAACTGAACATAATGGAACACTTAAAAGCATGCCTAAAACACCATAAACACTAGCTCCAACAGTAACAGCAACCATTACCCAAATACTTGGCAGACCGACTGATTTACCAACTACTTTAGGATATATTATATTACCTTCTAATTGTTGTAAAATAATTATAAAAATAATAAATATAATTGCTTTAAGAGGGGATATCATAAATATTAAGAATGCTCCAATAAATGTACCAATAAATGCACCAAAAACAGGTATTAAAGCTGTAAAACCAACTAAAACTGAAATAGTAGAAGCATATGGAATTTGAAGTATTATCATTCCTACAAAGCAAAGTACTCCTATAATAAGTGCCTCTAAGCATTGGCCAGTTATAAAGTTACCAAAAGTTATATTAGTTAAATTAGCTATATCTTGAATTCGTTTTTCATATTTTTCTGGTAAATAAGCTCTCATTATTTTTTTAAATTGTCTAGCTAAATCTTCTTTTTTTAACAAAAGATATATTGCAAATACAATGCCTAAAATTAAAGAAGTAATTGTTCCTAAAAGGCTACTGGCAATTCCTAATGTAGTTTCCATTATCTCATTTTTATTATTATTAATATAATTAGTTATTTCATTTTTTATATTATTTATACTAGTATTATATTTATTTATAGTTTCATTATTTATACCAAAGTTATTTAATATTTCAATTGTTTGATTTTTATAATTATCAAAGTTTTTAGTAAATAAACTTACAGTATTTTGTAATTGTGGTATTAATAATCCTAATATAAAAACTAAAACAGTAATTATAATAATAAAAGTTATTAAGATAGATAATGGTCTTTTTAATTTAATCCATTTCTTACTATTAAATTTTTTAAATAATTTATTTTCAATAAAATTAAGTAAAACATTTAAAACAAAAGCAATAAATATACCAATTATAAAAGGCATTAATATTTTTATAATATATAGGAAAAATATTGCTATAGATTTAATATTTATAAAAGCAAATATAATAGTAACAGTAAATAATATTAGTTTAATAATATCTTTTTTATTTTTTTCTAAATAATTCATAATTTCTCCTTTATTTCCTAGATTATATCATATAATTAAGTTTTTTATTAGTTATTTAATTATTCTACGTACTTTTTTATTTAACATGATTTAGAAAAATATTAAAATAATAATATAATTTGGATAAAAAAATGATACAATAAATGCCATTGGAGTTGATAGTTTATGAGTAAATACAAAACACTTATTTTTGATTTAGATGACACATTAATTGATAACAATCAATCAATTAAATATGCATTCACTATTATGATTAATGAATTAGGTATTGAATTTAGTGATGAATTATTTTTAAAATGGAAGAGATTTGACACTGCATATTGGCATACATGGGAAAGTGGAAATATGATCATACCAGCCAATTAAAACTCTAGAAGATAAGATAACATATTTAAGAGCTAATAGATTTATTCTTTTCTTTAAAGAATTGCGATTAGATTTTAATTCTGCCGTTGCTCTTAATGAATTATATTGTAGTATGCTAGGAGTTAATATAATAGAAATTGAAAATGCCAGTAAATTACTACAAGAACTTTATTCTAATCATGAAATTCTTATAGCCACAAATGGCCCTAAAGAAGCAGCGCTTAACAAGCTAGAAAAATCAAAGTTAAAGTCGTATATTTCATCAATAGTTTGTTCAGAAGAAATTGGCTATTCAAAACCAATGCCTGAATTTTTTGACTTTCTTTATAATGTAACTCAAAATAAAGATAAGTCCAAAATGTTATTAATTGGAGATTCTTTGACAACTGACATATTAGGTGGTATGAATAATGGTATTGATACTTGCTGGTTTAATCCTAATAATAATTCTTTGCCAGAAGAATATTTTCCTACTATGACAATAAATAAATTATTACAATTAAAGAAAAAAATATAGTATGTGAAATAAGCCACATACTTTTAATAATTAAAGCTTATTTTTACAATACTGTATAATACTTTAAAAACAATTTCAGTAAGCATTTTCATGTATGTTTCATTAGCAATTTCTTATGAAAATGATAATAATTTTTATTTAAAAGATAGTTTCAAACTAATTACTTTAAATGAAATAAAAAACATTATATCAAAGATAATTTAGATATAAATTGTTAGAAATTAATCACTGCTCAAATGAAAAAATAAATGTCAGTTGCAGTACATTATGTAACATTTACTTTTTCATTTAACATTTTTCTAAAAAATAATTTAAGGCAATCGCATAAAAATTATGAGACTATAAACTAGGAATGACATTAAATATAAGATTTTCAATGTTTTGAAAAT
>CALWAK010000025.1 GCA_944373095.1 uncultured Bacilli bacterium | reverse complement strand
TTTGAGGGCTTGCTAGTATATTGGCCTTATAGGCCATGTGAAAACCACGTCTTTTAGGCGTGGTTATTTATTTGTTTGTCTATTTACTTTTAGGTTTATTTCTTTAATTATATTTATTAATTCTTCCTCAATTTCAAATTCACCATTATAAGGAATTAACCAACTAAGAAATCTATTACATGACTCATCTTTACCTTTAGTATATGCATGGCGTGGTTTACATTTCTTAGGAATAAACCCCATATCTTTAGAAAACATAATAAAATCTTTATTGAATTCTTTCTTTTTAATATCTACTATACTACTCATGTTATCAGTTAAAGTTTCTTCTGGAACTCCACCAATGTATTGAGATGTTTTAACTAAACATCTTTCAACATCTAATCTTGTTTTATATTTACTATAAATATATACATGTAATCTACTTGCACCTAAGGTAGAAGAAAATATATTAAATTCAAAAATTTTCCCAGATTTACTAAACATTTTTATATCTTCTTTCCAATCAGATTGTAATTGTTTACCATATTCAGTTTCATATCTAGGATGAAATTTATTATTATTTTTATTAGTTTTAAATTCTTTAGAATATTTATAAAAATTTGAATAGTTACCTATATTATTATCTATGCCTTTAAAATATTCATAAGTTCCTTTTATAGTAGAACCTGGTAATTCTAACTTAGTTTTAATATTTTCTTTATATTTATCTAGTTTAGATTCCTTATTTCTATTTTTAGGTTTACCTTCATAACCATTATCATATTTTTTTACTGTTCTTCGATCACAATTATGTAATCTAGCTAACTCAGAATAATTAGGTTTAATATTTTGTGTTTTCAATATCATCAACTCCTGTTTTAGTTTATTTAAGTTCTTCATGTTATACCTCCACTTCAAACTAAAGTATAACAAAAAGAATGTACAAAAATGTTCATTTTTATATTACATTTTTTGTACATTCTTATATTATCATTAACATTTGTATCTTATATCAACTACTTTTTTATATTCATCAGTAGGTTGTATGGAGATACTAAGACCAAGGTATGAATCTTTACTAACACATTCTTCTAAACTAAAGAAATGTACATAATCATTTTCCATTAATTCATTAGCAAACTTTATAGTTTCTGCTTTAGTATATTAGGATCTAATAGAAGTTGTCATAATGATGTTGTTATATCAAAACTTATTAACTAATAAAGCCCTTTAGCTTCTAATGATAACTCAGAGTTTTCTAAAACATCATTACTAATAGAAGTAAAGTATTTCATATATTTTTTCATCTCCTTTATTATCTAAAAAGGGTAGAGTACTTTCAGACATAAGCACTCCGTGAAAAATTAGTTATTTCATAACTTGATATATTAGTTATACCATAACTCCTCTTTGACAGTGTGAGGATAATTTTTGCCTTGCATTTTTTACTTAATGGTATATCGGCGATTTCCCCTAAGACTAAGTTTTCAAAGAACAAATTTAACTCAATATTTCGCGTCCGAAATATCAGCCGGTTAAAATATAACACTGTCCGAAAAACTTGCCAATGGTTTTTGTCCGAAATTATAGACATTTTTTAAAAAAAATGATAAAATTAGTTAAGAAGAAGAAAAAATGGGAGAAAGAAGTGGATTTATGAATTCAGAAGAACTTAAAAGTATTATTGAAAGTGCTAGAGAGTCTGAAGGAATATCACAAAGAGAACTTGCAAAGTTATCAGGAATCAGTAGAAGTACTTTAAATGATATTATTAATGGTAAAATAAAAAAAATAGATGTAGATGCATTAAAAAAGATAGCTGAAACATTAGAATTATCTTTAAAAAAGTTATTAAAAGTAGCAGGATATGATGAATTTCTTGATTATTTATCATTAGATAAATATAAAAACAAATCTACAATGGATTTAAAAGATATGATAGATAGATATAAAAAATCACAATTAGATTTATTAGATTGGGATGCTAAAAAAAGAGCAGTGGTAAGTGATGCAAGAGGAAAATTATTTTATACTATGGAACATTTAAAATTAATGCAAGAAAACAAAGATAGTTTATATACGATAGATAAAGCTATAGAAGATATAAAATATGCTTTTGATGAATTGGTAAAAGCTCAAAACAAATATGATTACAGCAAATTACCAAAGGATATGTAAAAAAGTAAAGAAGAAGGTGAAATAGTGAATAATTTAATAAATAACTATTTAAATAATATAAAAATAAATGGCTTATCTAAAACATGGGATAATATTTTAAATACTTCTTTATTTGGAGCAAGAGAATACAATGTCGATGATTTTGGTGAATTATATGAAATTGGATTAGAATTTACAAATAAAATTTCAAAGAAAGAAATGGGAAAATATTATACTCCTGAAGATGTAGCATCACTATTATCAAATTGGTTATTACCTTTAGAAGGAAGTAATGTATGCGATGTAGGCTGCGGAACAGGAAATTTAATTTTAAATTATTTAAGTAAATTAGAATTTGATACTGCTAAAGAGCTGATATCAGGTGGACATGTTTTTTTATATGATTTAGATCCGATTGCATTAAAAATATGTAAGTATTCAATAGCAATTAAATATGGTGCAGAATTGTTGGATAAAATAAATGATATAAAATGTGATTTTTTAAATAAAAAAATAAAATTACCTAATGATTCAAAAGTAATATCAAATCCCCCTTACTATAAAATAACAGATTTTAAGAAAACATGGGGATTATCAGAAGTAATTAAAGATTCAAAAGAGCTATATTCTTCATTTATGGAAAAAATAATAACACAAAGTAAAACATCAGTTATCATTACGCCTTATAGTTTTATTGGAAGTGAAAAATTCTATTCTTTAAGATGTCTAATGAATAATTATAATGGATTTATTGTATCTTTTGACAATGTACCAGGAAATATATTTAATGGCCGAAAACACGGAATATTTAATACAAATTCTACTAATTCTGTTAGAGCTGCAATAACTGTTACAGAAAATAAAAACGATAAAAAAGGGTATAGAATATCCCCATTAATTAGATTTAAAACTGATGAAAGAAATAAATTACTAAACAATAAGATTCTTAAACAATTAATAGACGATGAGTATCAACTGGTTAGTGATAAAAAAAGAGCATATCATAAATGTTTTATTGAACTTAATAATATTCATAATATTTGGATGGATAAATCAGAAAAAACATTATCAGAATTTATTACTAATAAGAATAATGGTAATAAAAGTGTTTGCGTTCCAACAACTTGTAGATATTTTACTGTTGGTTCTTCTTTCGAACTACAACGAGATGGAAAAAGAATGTTTTATTTAAAAGATGATAAATATTTTGATTATATATATACAATATTAAATTCTTCATTTGCATATTGGTGGTGGAGGTTAATCGATGGTGGAATAAACTGTTCAATGTCATTAATTGGAAGTATTCCGTCTATATATAATTTGTTAGATGAAAATAATAAAAAAGAGTTGTCTAAAATTGCAAAAGATATGCAAAAACATGAAAAAGAATATTTGGTGTATAAAAAGAATGCTAATAAAATGCAAGAAAGTATAAAATTTCCAAAAGAATATAGAGATAAAATTAATAAAGTATATTTAAATGCATTAGGTATTTTTGATGAAGCAAAAATTTTTGATATTATTCATAGTAGTGCTATTTTTAATAAAAGTGAGGGAGGATCAAATGAGTAGAGAAGATTCAATTAAAGAATTTTTAAATGAAATATACGAAAAAGATTCATCGTTAATATTAGACGAGGAATCAATAAAAAGAATAAATTCATTTTTTAAAAAATATCAAGAAGAAGAAAAAAAATTTGATGAATTCTTTTCAAAATTAGAATTGGAATTTCAAGATATTACAAAATTACAAAGTGGTGTAATGGAAATAAAAAAACAATATGAAAGAGATATGGCATTACAACCAGGAATTTTAAGTGAATGTAATTATGTAGAAACACTAGCAAAATTATTTAAACTTAATAGATGTATTGATTTGAATAATGTAACATTTAATCAGGTTCCAATAGAAGCATCAAAATATTTAATTCCATCGGCAGAAACAATATCAGGTGGGAGATATTTATACTATAATACAAAGAAAGATATGTTTTTATTTCAATATGGTAATCCTGAAACTGGCGATGCTGTAATGGTAATTAATGGAGATAAAATTAAATTAGAATTTAAAGAAAGAGTAGCCAAAACTGGAGAATACGACATTACAGGGTTATATGGTGAAGACGGCAAATTAATTATAAGTGATGATTTTGCTAAAAGAAATCCAGAATACGTTCCTTTTATTGAACAATTTAATAAAGAAACTAACGTTATAGATCAAATAGGACATAATTTTAATTCGTTTGATGAAAAAACAAAAATTGAATCTATTCAAAAATATTTTGTTAAAAATGACATTGATGTATTAATATCATCAACTAAAGATAATGAATTAATAGCGCTTACTCCAGATAGTATTACATTAGAATTAGAAGATGGAACAAGTATAATATCTACCCAAAATAGCGAAATCAGAACATCAGGAAGAAATTACACAAGTGTTTTTACGTCTAAACTGTTTAACAAAACGTTACAACAAATTGGTGCAACAGTAATTGATGACGATACTTTTATAGTAAATGTTAATAATCCATTAATTGAAAAAGTAACTGGAAGAGGTTTAAATCAAGTTACTAGAATAAAGTTTAATAAAATATTTTTTATAAAGGTTGAAAATATAACATGGGAAGATGAAGAAAATATAATATTTAAACTGAAAGATGTATGTCAATTAAAACCAACGGTGTCAATGCATTTAACAATTCTTGCATCAAAAAAACAACTAAAATATGTCTTTGGAGACAATGAAGAACAATAAAAAAACATATAACTAACAAAAGGAGATGAACATATGTCAAAACTTAGTATTGATCAAAGAAATGTAATGAATTTATTTCAAGATAAAAGATCGGATTTTTTAATTCCGGATTATCAAAGACCTTATGCATGGGATGAATCAAAATGTAATACATTGTGGGAAGATTTATTTACTTTTGCATTTCCAAATGAGAATTTTGATAATTTTAATGATGAGGAAGAATATTTTTTAGGACCAATTGTCACGTATTTAAATAAAGAAAATAATAAATTAGAAGTTATAGATGGTCAACAAAGGTTAACAACTTTAATGTTGCTATTAAGAGCATTCTATGATAAATTTTTGTATGCTCAAGATTCTAATACGGTAGAAACAAGAAAAGAAATAGCAAAATGTATTTGGAAAACAGATTTATATGGTAATCCTAAAATGGATGAATTAAAAATTCAGTCAGAAGTTGCAGGAGAAGAAGATAAAGAAGAGTTTTTGAATATATTAAAAACAGGTATTGTTCCTAAAACTTATAAAAGTAAATATGCTATTAATTTCAAATTCTTTAAAGAAAAAATAGATGATTTTGCGTTAAGATATTCTATGTTTGTTTCTATATTTCCACAAATAATAATGAGAAATTGTATTTTACTACCTATAGAAGCTGATAAACAAGAAACCGCATTGAGAATATTTTCGACATTAAATGATAGGGGAATGCCTCTTTCAGATGCTGATATATTTAAAGCACAATTATATAAATATTACACTGATAAAGGAAATAAACAAGATTTTATTGTTAAATGGAAAGAATTAGAACAACAATGTTCTAAGTTATTTAGAGATTCATCAGGAAGCCCTATGGATGAGCTTTTCACAAAATATATGTATTATGAAAGGGCAAAACTTGGAATTAGTGGTTCTACTACAGAAGCATTAAGAAAATTTTATGAAAAAGATAATTATTCCTTATTAAAAAATGAAAATACTTTTAATAATCTACAAATATTAGCAGATTTTTGGGAAGACATTTTAACACAAAATAATCAAGTGTTTTCAAAAGTTGTATTAAAAGATTTATTTGTATTGAATTATGCTCCAAATAGTATGTGGACTTATTTCTTATCTGTATATTTCATGCAAAATAAAGATTCTAATAATGAATTAGATAATGACAGCTTACATAAGTTTTTGCAAAAGGTTATTGCTTTTGTATGGGGTTATGCTTTTACTAACCCTGGAGTAAATGCACTAAGAACACCAATATATTCCGAAATGGTTAATATAGTAAACGGAAAAGAAGTAACATTTAATGAATTTAAATTTGATGAGGAACAAGTTAGAAATATAATTAATAATTATTCTTTTATTAATCAACGTCCAATTACTAAATCCATGCTAACTTTATATGCATTTAATAATACAAAACAAAATCTAATATCATTAAACGAAGAATTTCAAATTGAACATATATATGCCATTAGCAGAAATATAAAAGAGCATGGATTAAATGATGATAAATTAATAGAAAAATTAGGAAATAAATCATTGCTTGAAAAAGATATTAATATTAAAGCATCCGATTATAAATTTGAAGATAAAAAGCCATATTATTATGGTACAATCCAAAGAAGAGGCAAGAAAGAAACGAGAAAAACTAATATTATAGATTTATTAAATATTGCAGATAAAAATAATGATTTTACTGAAAAAGATATAATTGATAGAAATGATATGATAATAGATCAATTTATTAATTATATGAAAATGCAAAATTTAATTAAATAATAAATACCATAGATATATTTAATGTCATAATGTCATTTTATTGAAAAAAGATTAGAGTTATGGTATAGTATGTATAGAAAATATGAGTGTATTTCATTTTTAAGATGGAGTATGCTCTTTTTTTTGTGGAGGTGTTTTATGAATTTATTTAATAAAAAAAATGAACATACGGAAGACAATAAAAAAAATAATAAAAGAATTATTTCTTTATCAGCAACATATGAATCAAATAATGAGGATGAATATGACGAAATTATTGATAATTGTTTAAAAGAAAAAAGAGTAAATAATGATAAAAAACTTCAAAAAGAATTTAAGGAAAGAAAAAATAGAAATATAGCAATCACAGGTGAATATGGATCTGGCAAAACTTCAATTATAAATACTTTTTTTGCAAAACATAATGAGTATAAATATATAAATGTTTCAATGGGAGTATATTATTCAAAAGATGAGAATAATGAGAATAATATATATACTTATATTCTTAAACAAATTTTATATTATGTTAGACCATATTGGTTACCATTTTCTAAGTATTCTCGTAAAGACTATTCAAATTTGTATTATTATGTGGTGAATTCAGTTTTTTCTTTATCATTGATTACTATAATTCTTATTTTTTTAGACATACTAAAAATAGATTCTAATTGGATTAAAATTCCAATTATGTTTTTATCTATGTTTATATTATTAATGTATAGTTTATCTAAAGTTAATATAAAAAAAATATCGTTAGATAAAGCAAATGTTGAATTTGAGGGTAAGGGAATAAAATTGCTAAACGATAATCTGGAAGAATTAATTAATTTCTTTTTAAGTACTAAATACACTATTGTAGTTTTTGAAGATTTAGATAGGAATGAAAATTATTTGGAAATTATAAGGAAGTTAACTCAAATAAATTATTCTATTAATAATTCAATTCATGATAAAAATAAAACAATCCAATTTATTTATTCTATTAGTGATAAGTGTTTTAGTAACAGAGAGGAAAGAACTAAATTTTTTGATGCAATTATACCAATAAAGTCATATATAAATTCATTTAATGCAAAAAAAATGGTTATTGACTTATTAAAAAGCAATGGGATACAAGAAGATGTTATTGATAATGAGTCATTAAAATTTGCATGTAATTATTTGGATAATCCTAGATTGATATTTGATTTTGTAAATCATTTTTCAATTTACTATAATAAACAATTAAACTTGAAATCTTGTAAAGAATTATTTTTTCTTATTTTATATAAAATTTCTTATCCTAATAGATTTCACGATTTTATGAATAAAAACAACTGTTTATCATTATATTATACTGAAGAGTTTGAAAAATACGTTGAAACAAATACCAAGCAAAAATGTGCAGCAATATCTAATGAAGACAAACTAGCTCAACTAGAATCATATAGTGAAAGTAAACTAGAGTTAAGAAAAGATAAAAATAAGGAAAAACATATAAATGAATTTGAAGAGCAAGTTCTTAAATCAAATATTTTTTATCGTAATTGTGATAGATTATTTATTAGACGTAATGATTTTTATGATAATCTTTCATTACTGGATGAAAATATAGTACATAAAATAAAAAATAATGAAAGTATTAGCGATTTAAAGTTTAAAGATGTAAAATCAGCACTAGAATATATAGATATGACAGATTTTCAGCGAGATTCAATTTTGAATGTTCAGTTGTTAAAATTTGTGATGAAAAGTAATAACTTTGTTTTAATACTACAAATTTTGAATAATTTAAATACCAAGAAAGTTAAATTTATAGTTGAAAATGAAGAGAGTTTTCAAATTTTAAAACAATATCCTAATTATAATGAAAAGTTTTGGGCAGTATGTGCTTTAGACACAAAAAATGAGTTGACGGAGGTAATAAAAGATAAATTATTATTCTATACACTTAAATACTGCGATTTAGAATATATTTTGAAAAATGACACAGAATTAAATAATTATCTTACTTATAATACTTCTTATTTGAGATTGTTTGATCTAAGATACGAAGAAATTGAAAATAAATATGTTAAATTAGATTATAAAATATTGTCTGATAACAAGCTTGTTAAATTTAAATCAAAAATCACATCAGATATTTTTACATCAAATAAATTTAATATATCAATAGAAAATTTAAATTATTTTAATAGAGAATTAAAGTTAGGAATAAACAATAAAAAATTACTTAATTCGCTTATTAATATAAAAGATGATTTATTAAAAAATGCGATTTTTAATAATATTAATGAAGTTCTTAGATGTTTTTTAGATGATAGTGAAAAACAACATTTTGAAGTGAATGATTTTGTATGGTTATTAGAAAATTATAATATTACTGAGGAAAATATAACTAAGTTAATAGAAAAATGGGATGATATTGTAACAGATTTAAATATATTCATAAATAATGATTTTTGCTTTAATTGTATAGTTAAGAATATCAAATTTAAAATGACTTATGAAAACATAAAATTAATATTCGAATTTAGTAGTGATTTATTAATTGAAATAAAAGGATATATAATTGCTGATGGTGATAGAATTTTAACAGATTTAAAAAACGAAAAAGAAATAATGCAATTTATAAATGAAAATATATTGATTAATTTAACAGAAGAAGAAACGTTGAAATGGTTAAATAAATTTAGTGCAGAAAAATTATCTTATTATTCAAAAATAATTATTAATAATAATAAATCAGTAATAACTAAGAATAATTATCAAGATTTATTAAAAAATGATGATAATTTAAGATATATACTTAATGGTGGGCATAAAATTGATAATTCATATAAAGAAATAATAGAAATTATGAAAGAAATTGGAATTGTAAGTAGTATTAATGATAGCGGTGGAGAATATTTATATATTTATTTAAAACAATAATTGATGGATTTTTCTGCCCATCAGCTACCCATCAAATTTTGCTAAATTTACTAATTTTTAGTTAAATTTTGTTAAGCTTAAAATGAATTGTATGTCGATATTACGGGGATTTTTAATAATCCTCTTTTTTAATTAAATTGCCCCCTGAAGGAGCAGAAAGGCTCCATTTTTATTTATTTTAAAGGCTTTTTAAACTACTTGAGTACTTTTAGGTACATAAATTTAAAATAAGATAATATTTTTTTGACAAACTTACTGATGATTACCGTTTTATCAGTAAATTTGTCAAAGGGATAAAAGTACAAAAATTGTACTTTGAAATTTTTTTTATAATACTGATAAATAGAAACTTTTTTGTTATAATGTTATTGATGGAGGTGCTAGTATGTCTGAGAGAGAATTAGATTCAAGTATAAATGATTATATTGAAACAGAAACACCTAAAAACTATGTAAAACAGCTACAATGGGATATGGCTATTGGTCTTCAAGAAGTTGATAATTTAAAACCATCTAAGTACTTAGAAAAGTTGTTACAAGAAAATGTGACAGGTGAAAAAACAATTTATGAAGTTGAACATGAATTAAAACAATATTATGTAGAAAAAGATAAAACAGATAAAACAATTAAAGATGAATTTGAGTGTGATTTAGTATCTACCAGAATAGTTCAATTATTGAGTGTTGATAATTTTGAATTATCAGTAGAATATATAAAATATATTCATGAATATTTATTTAAAGATGTTTATGAATTTGCAGGAGAATTTAGAAAAGTTAATTTTTCTAAACATGAAAGAATTTTAAATAATGATTCAGTTGCATATGGTGATTGTAAATTATTAGAACAATCATTAGATTACAATATATCATTAGAAAAAACGAAAAATTATAAAGAAATGAATATAGTGGATGTTATTAATAATATAACTAACTTTTCTTCAAGTATATGGCAAATCCATCCATTTAGAGAAGGTAATACTAGAACTACAGCATTATTTATAGAAAAGTATTTAGTATCATTAGGATATAATGTAGATAACAATATGTTCAAAGAAAAATCAGTTTATTATAGAAATGCATTGGTAAGAAGTAATTATTTTAATAATTATTTAAATATAAAAGAAGATAATAGTTTCTTGATTAAATTCTATGAAAACTTATTATTAGGTAAGAATAATAATTTACATTCTAGAGATTTAGTTGTAGAAGAATTATTTAATAAAGAAAATTAAAAATAAGAAATATTTGAGTTAAACAATAAGAAATTAAAGCCATTTAAATATTCTTTAATCATGGGATTGTAACCTGTAATTTTACAGACTCAAATAAATATCCACTAGTTATGTTAGTGGACATTTATTTTTTTAATACCAATATTTGTTTATTTTTACAATCTCCATCATAAGTACCAACACTTTTATCTCCTGCATAGTAACCATAGCAAGAATAATTTGGAGTAGATAAAAGTTTAGTTTCTATATCCCCTAAATGGTCTTTTAATAAATTTCTATATTCTCCAATAGAAACAATTGTTATAGGAATATCATTATTTTTATTATATCTTTCTACAAATGCTTTGGTACCTCTTAAAAATGCTTTATATATTTTATCTAAACTATCAATATCATGATAAATTATATTTATTTCAGCGGTATTAAAAACTGCATAACCTTCTTTTTTATTTACATAAATAGTCATTTTAGCAATTATTTCATTATTTGTATTTCTTATAACAAGATTTTGACAATTGTTTAAAATCATACTTGCTCTCATAATACCTGCACCTGCACCAAGTAAATGAGCACAACAACTACAATATTTTCCTAATATTAAATTATCATAATCTTGTTTTGGTAACCATTCATATGAAAAATCATCTATATTATGTTCTACTAAATCTTCACTACTATCATAAGAATAAATTGGAGCTTTATTCTCATCATATACAATTTTAGTAAAAATATTTCTAGGAGCATCTTGGCTTTGTTTTATAATCATTTCTCCTATGCTTAAAGCATAAGATTCAGAATAATATTTTTTCAATAATTGTGCTAAATCTTTATTTTCTTCAGTTATATCTTCGAATCTTTCTAATAAAAAGTATTCTAAACATTTATTAATAGTAACTTTTAAATGCCTTTGAGATCCTCTATGGGATGTAGATGTTTTTGAAATATCTCTAAAAGCATTATATATTCTTGCAATAATACCAGATCTTTGTTTCTCTAATTCTATAAGTTTTTTATAATTTTCTACAAAGAATAACACAAATTCATAATCTACCTCATCACGAGGTTTAATTTCGCCAAACAGAGAGTGTATATCATTTCCTAAAACATGGGCAGATACTTCTTCATTAAAAACTTTTTCGTTTAGGAAGGTACTCATTTTTTGACTTAATCTTTCTTCATTGCAAAATATACCTAGTGAATTACATAATTTTAATAAATCATTAAGATTCTCACCATATTTATCATCTAAAGTTTTACTACTTATAAGTAGGTGTTTGATGTTTTTATTAAAATATTTAATCAATAATTCTTGATTTTGATAGCTTAATCGATTAATAAATACTGGATTATAAAGAAATTTATTGTATCTTTGATACTTCTCTAATAAATTACAATATTTAATTAAACTATCAATATTAATCACAACATCATTATCAGTATCTATAGGGGATAATCTAAAAAATCTATTTATTGACTCATTATAATTTGATATAACTTTAACTATTTCTTCTTTACTGATATTTCTCATTATCATTCCAGTTAATAAAAATTCATCATATATACCACTATGTTCTAACATTTCTCTAATTGTTCTTGCTGTTTTTTTTTCTGCAATTTCCTGTACATAATCACATTCATTCGCAAATTTATTAAAAAGTTCTTTTAATTTTGAATCAGTCCATATACTTGTTAAAATTCTACTGCTTTCAACATTAAATCTTAATAAATTATATATTATAGAGTCATTAGGTTTATCAGCCATAATACTTGAACTATTAGAAAGGTTTATTATTTCATCTTTATTTACTTTTACTGTATCATAACTATCAATTTTAACATAATATGTTCCATCTTTTAATGAAAATATTCTAATATTTCCTCTATCATGTTGTCTAACATAATAATTCCCACTAGTTTTTGTTTGCAACATATTGAACGAGTTGCTATTTAATGTTCCGAATGTAGGAAATCCTAGTTCAATTCCAGGATTAAATGTATTGGGACTAATCATTTTAATATTTTCAGGTATTTTTAAATATTTTAAATATTTTGATTTTAAGAAAACATCTTCTCCTATACACTCTAATGTAGAAGGGAGATTAATAGTTCTAGCATTTTTAAATAAGTCTGATAATTTACCACATAAGTTTTTTATTCCATCATCAATAGTAATGTTTTCAAATGGAATTTCAGCTTCTTCATTAAATGGTTTATGAATATGTATTGATAGATTATCTCCATGACTTGAATGGAATATTTCTAACTCTTTTAGATTATCACACCCAAGAAATGATTTACCTCCTATACCTTCAACTTCAGATGCTAAATATAATTTTTTTAATTTTTTAGCACCTGCAAAAGCATAATCTGCAATATTATATATTAGTTCATTACTTTCTAAAGGAATTGTATTACCATTTTCATCAATAGTAGTACCAAATGATTCAACATAGTATCCAACAATAAATTCATCACGATCACAATTTATTGCATATTGTATTATCATTCCATCTTTTGATAAAAGAACTGTATCATCATCTTCAGTAAAATATTTAGGGTTTTCGGAATCTACTGTTATTTTTTCTAATGATGACATCTGTGATAAAGCACCATATTCTATCAATTCTACACTTTTTGGAATGTGAATATTTTTTATCGATTCACAACCATGTAGTGCCATTTTCCCAATCCTTGTTGTATTATCTGATATATAAAAATCAGTTAAATTTTTACAACCAAAAAATGCTAAATCATCTATAAAATCTATTTCATTATTTCCATTTATTTTCTTTAAGTTATGACAATGACTAAATAATCCGTAAGAATAATAATGCAATGATTTTGGAATATCTATTTCTTCTAAACTTTCACACTCACTAAAAGCAAAATCTTCTAGTAAATGTAAGTTATTTGATAATCTTACCTTTTTTAGAGAACTGCAACCTTTAAATGCAGCTTTTCCTATGTGCTCAACTGAATCTGGAATTATTACTTCTTCAAGATTATTAAAATCCATAAATGCTTCATCACTTATTTGTTTCGTTCCATCTGGAATAATAATAATCTTTGATTCTTTACTAAATGCATTATTCATTTTACACTTCCTTATCTTTTTAACATTAATCTTTGTTTACTTGTTCAATCTCCACTATATCCACTTCCACTAAGAGAATAAGGTATATTAATAACCAAATGCTTAGCATCTGCTAAATAATTTAAAATTGTATTTCTATTGAAACATTCATCAGGTAAATAAGATATGTTTTTTGCAAAATAATACTTTTTAATTTTTTACAATTTAGAAATAATTGTTTATTTAATGTTTTAATACTTCTAGGTAAAACGATTTCTACAAGGTTTTCACATTCTGAAAAACTGCACAATCTAATTTTTCTATACATCTAGAGATAATAATTTTTTTAAGTTAGTACATTTTAAAAAAGTTCCTTTTTCAATAGAAGTTACATCTATAGGAATATTTACTTAAGTAATATCATTTCTTTCAGCATATTCATAGGATTAATTATTTTATTTTTATTAAATTTAATCCATTCATTATTTTCTACCATGAAAAATCACCCTTTTTAGTAGTTGGTTATTATATCATTTTTTTGCAAAAAATCAATAAACCACAGGCATTTTATTGCTAACATAAAGCGAATGTGGTAGTATAAATAACACTCGGAGGTTGTTGATATGAATTTAAAGGAAAAACTGCAAAATTCTATTTACATAAAGATAGGAAAAGATTTAAACGAATCTAAAGATCAAGACATATTCATATTGTAAAAGAAAAAGTAAGTAAGGTATTAAAATGAAATTTTGGAAATATGTAAAAGATATAATACAAGACGCTTCTGAAGAAGAACCACAACACCAATTGGAGCAACAACAAAGTAGCGAATCACAAGAACAGAGTTCTCAAACTGATGAACATTCTCAAGAAACAGAGCAACAATTGAATCAACAAAGCGGTGAATCACAACTACAAAGTTCTCAAAGTGAAGAGCAACCTCAAGAACCACAACAAAGTTTAGAACACCAGAGTGGTGAATCAAAAGAACAAAATTTTCAAACTGATGAACATTCTCAAGAAACAGAACAACAATCAAATCAACAAAGTGGTGAATCTCAAGAACAAAGTTCTCAAGGTGAAGAGCAACCCCAAGAACTACAACAAAGTTTAGAACACCAGAGTGGTGAATCAAAAGAACAAAATTTTCAAACTGATGAACATTCTCAAGAAACAG
>CALWAK010000024.1 GCA_944373095.1 uncultured Bacilli bacterium | reverse complement strand
TTCTTTTTTTGTGACTTTAATAATATTCTTAATGGAAGGGAGATAAAAATGATAAATTCTAGTGAACAACTTAATTATGAAGTGGAATTAATTTTAAATGAAAATTTATATAAAAAGAAAATAATTACAGAAGACGTTTATAAAAAAGTTAATGAAAGATTGCTTAAATTAATAGAAATATATAAAACAAAAAATAAACCTATTAATGATAGTGGTTAATAGGTAGAAAGGAGACATTATGGAATTATATAAGATTAGAAGTAGAATTTCAATGGGAGAAAGTTTATATGATCTTCCTTTAAAAGTTACATTTTATGCTCGTGTATCTACCGACAAAGATGTACAGTTAAATTCGTTAGATAATCAAGTTATGTATTTTAGAAATTTGATAACTGAAAATAAAAATTGGACATATGTTGATGGATATATTGATGAAGGTATAAGTGGAACAAGTGTTAATAAAAGGGAAGATTTTTTAAGAATGATTGAAGATTCTAAAACAGGAAAGTTTGATTTGATTTTAACGAAAGAAATATCACGATTTTCAAGAAGTACACTAGATAGTATCAAATATACACAAGAATTATTAGAAAATGGTGTTGGAGTTTTATTTCAATCGGATAACATAAATACCATAATGCCAGATTCAGAACTTCGTTTAACTATTATGGCTAGTATTGCACAAGAAGAAGTTCGTAAATTAAGTGAGAGAGTGAAGTTTGGAATGAAAAGAAGTATTGAAAAAGGAAAAGTATTAGGAAATAGCGTTATTACAGGTTATAAAAAAGAAAATGGAAAATTAATAATAGTCGAAAAAGAAGCAGAAATGATAAGAATAATTTACGAAATGTATGCAACTGGAGAACATGGATTAGGTTATATATCTAATTATTTATATGAAAAAGGTTTTAAAACGAGAAAAGGTGGGTATATTCATACTACTACTTTGAGAAGAATTATAACTAATCCAAAATATAAAGGGTTTTATTGTACAAATACGGTTAAGCATTTGGATTATAAAACACACAAACAAATTAGGTTGCCTCAAAGTGAATGGGTAGTTTATGATAGCAATGGAGATATACCTGCTATTGTATCTCCTGTACTATGGGATAAAGCAAATGAAATACTTGCAAATAAATCAAGTGGATATTGTGCAAAAATAAAAGATATGGGTGCATTCAAAAGGACAACAACTTATGGTGGATTACTTATATGTGCAGAACACAATGTTGCATTTAGAAGATTAACATCCAATAATAAAAATGTAAGCTGGAAATGTGGAGAAATGTTAAGACGTGGTATTTCTGCCTGTGAAAGCCCTATACTTTATGAAACTGAGTTAGATGATATTTTTCATAAAGTAATTGATAAATTGATAGAAGATAGATCAAAAATTGTTAAACATTTATCTGAATTATATAAAGAAGCAAATAGTAGCAAAAATTATGAATATGAAATAAAAAAAGTATATAATCAAATAGATGAAATTAATTTAAAGAAAAATAAGTTATTGGATTTCTTGATGGAAGAAGTTGTTAGCAGAGAAGAGTATCAACGAAGAAATACAGAATTAGAACAAGAAATTGAAAATTTAAACAATAAAATAATTAAATTAAAAAGTGATGAACTATATGAAAAACAATTAAAGAAGAAGTATAAAGAAATAGATGAAAAAATTAATAATGAAGTAGATAGCGAGGAATCATTCCGAAAACTAGTTCAACTTCTTATTGAAAGAGTTGTTGTATCTAAAATAGATGGGAATAGGAGAAAAGTTAAATTAGATATTTATGCCAATGTAGTTGGTAAAAAATTAACTGTCTATGATAAGACAGTTTTAGACGACTCCTATTCATCACCATGTAGTCATAAGGAAGATTATGACTGCTATTATTGCTATTGAAAAAGGAAATCTAAATGATAAAGTAACTGTTTCAAAAGAAGTTTTAAAATCAACTGGTTCAAATATATATATAGAAATAGGAGAAAAAATAACTTTAGAAGATTTAATATATGGGTTACTTTTAAGAAGTGGGAATGATGCTGCAATTGAAATAGCTAATTATATTTCTGGTTCAATGGAAGAATTTGCTAAACTAATGAATGAATATGCAAAAAATCTAGGTATGGAAAATACAATATTTATTAATTCAAGTGGTTTAGAAGATAATACAGGTAATGGTAATACATCTACTGCATATGATATGGCCCTACTTATGTCTTATGCTATAAAAAATGATAAGTTTGTAGAAATATCTGGAACTAATAAAAAGGTAGTAAAAACTAATTATAAAACTTATGAATGGTATAATAAAAATAAACTTCTTAATTCTTATAAATATACGATTGCAGGAAAAACTGGTTATACCAAAAAAGCATTACGTACTTTAGTTACTGCTGCTACTAAAGATGATAAAGATCTAATTGTAGTAACTTTAAATGATCCAAATGATTTTAGTAATCATGAAGCTTTATATGAAAAAAATTTTAATAAATATAATAATGTAGTTTTAGTAAAAAAAGATAATTTTGAGATAAAAGACAATATTTATTATGATGAATTATATATAGAAGAAGATATTGAAGTATTATTAACTAAGCAAGAAGAAGAAAAAGTTAGTATTAATTATGAAATAAAAAAATTAGATAATTATGAAACAGGAACTGAAGTTGGAGAAGCAATTATTAAACTAGAAGATGATGTAATAACTACTAAGAAAATATTTGCTAAAAGATATGATGATATTACTAAAGGCTTTTGGTCTAAATTAGTTGACTTTTTAATGTTTTGGAAGTGATTTATGGTTAGCTTAATATGGTTATTTTTAATAGCATCAGGTATTATATATTCTTTTTTTACTGGTAATATGGAATTTATTAATAATGAAATATTAAATTCTTCTAAAGAAGCTATAAATTTAGTATTTACGATGATACCTGTTATTTTATTATGGATGGGTATTATGAATATAGCAGAAGTAAGTGGTTTATTAAATAAGTTTTCTAATCTTTTATATCCTTTATTATCTAAATTATTTACTAGCTTAAAAAAAGATAGTAAAGCACTAGGATATATAGCATCTAATATAGCATGTAATGTTTTAGGATTAGGTTCTGTTGCTACTCCTTTTGGGTTAAAAGCTATGGAAGAAATGCAAAAAGAAAATATAAATAAAGATGAAGCAAGTGATGCTATGATAACTTTTTTAGTTTTAAATACATCTGGCGTAACTTTAATACCTACTACTGTTATAGCGCTAAGAAATTCTTATGGCAGTGTAAGTCCAACTGCAATTATAATACCTAGTATTATTGCTACAACTGTATCATCAATTTGTGGTTTAACACTAGATTATATTATAAGGAGGAGTAAAAAATGAATTATATTATTCCTTTAACTATACTGGGTATTATAAGTTATGGTGTATTAAAAAAGATAAATATATATGATACTTTTTTAGATGGATCTAAAGAAGGATTACATACAATATTTAATATTTTACCCTCTATATTAGCAATGGTAGTAGGAGTAAATATATTTTTAAAAAGTGGTGTATTATATTTTTTCTTATCTTTTTTAGAACCTGTATTAAAAAGTTATGATTTATCTTTAGAAATACTTGCTATGGGATTTTTAAGACCTATATCTGGGAGTGCATCTTTAGCTATAATGAATAGTATTTATAAAATCTATGGTGTTGATTCATTTATGGGTTTTTTAGCTAGTGTGATGGAAGGGGCAACCGATACAACTATTTACGTATTAGCTTTATATTTTGGAAGCATTAAAATAGTAAAAACTAGATATGCCCTAAAAGTAGGTTTATTTGCTGATTTATGTGGTTTAATTGCGGCATTTATAGTAAGCACTATATTTTTTTAAATAATTATGCTATTATACCGATAGGTGATTTATATGGAACGTTTACAAAAAGTAATCGCAGCATCAGGTATATGTTCTAGAAGAAAAGCAGAAGAACTAATATTAGCTGGTAGAGTTAGTGTAAATGGTAAGATTGTTAATAATCTAGGAACTAAAGTAAGTATAGAAGATGTAGTTTTAGTAGATAATAAAGAAATTAATATTGAAAGAAAAGAGTATTATTTATTAAATAAACCAAGAGGATATATATCATCAGTAAGTGATGAAGCAAATCGTAAAGTTATTACCGATTTAATTGATACTAAGTCTAGAATTTATCCAATTGGAAGATTAGATTATGATACAACAGGTTTAATAATATTAACAAATGATGGAAAGTTAGCAAATATTTTAATGCATCCTAGAAATAAAGTAGAAAAAACTTATTTAGCTAAAATTGAAAAATGTTTAACAATGGAAGAATTATTTAAATTAAAAAAAGGAATTTATATTGATGGAGTTATTTGTAAACCTAGTAGAGTAAAAATAAAAAAGCATGACGAAGAAAAAGATATTGATTTAGTTGAAGTAACTATTCATGAAGGAAGAAATCATATTATAAAAAGATTATTTAAAGAAATTAATCATGATGTTATAAAGTTAAAAAGAACTAAATATGCTTTTTTAGAATTAGATAATTTAAACTCTGGAGAATATAGATATTTAAGTAAAGAAGAAGTAGATAAATTATATAGTTATGAAAGAAAATAATGTAAAGTTATTGACTCATCAATAACTTTTTATTTTATCTTATTTACAATAAATTCTATTTATAGTATCATTTAACTGATAAATAGGCTTATTTGGGGTGAATTATGAAACATTATAGTGTATTGTTAAATGAAGTAATTGATAATTTAAATATTAAAGAAGATGGTATATATGTAGATGCAACATTAGGACTAGGAGGACATTCTAGTGAAATATTAAAAAAAATACCTAAAGGACATTTATATTGTTTTGATGAAGATATAAATGCTATTAATTATTCAAATGAAAGACTTAGTAAGATAAGTAATAATTTTACTTTAATTAAATCTAATTTTGTTAATTTAAAAGAAGAATTAGAAAAATTTAATATTACGAAAATAGATGGTATTATCTTTGATTTAGGTGTATCTTCTCCTCAAATAGATGATGCTTCTCGTGGTTTTAGTTTTATGAAAGATGCACCTTTAGATATGCGTATGGATTTATCTAGTTCTTTTAGTGCTTATAATGTAGTTAATGAATATTCTTATGAAGAATTATGTAATATATTCTTTTTATATGGTGAAGAAAAATTATCTAAAGTAATAGCTAAAAAAATAATTAATAATAGACCTATAGATACTACTTTAGAATTAGTTAATTCTATAAAAGAAGCTGTAGGAAGCAAATATTTTAATTTAAATCATCCTGAAAGAAAAATATTTCAAGCTATTAGAATAGAAGTAAATAGTGAGTTAAAAGTATTAGAGAGTGTTTTACCGGATGCTATTAATTTATTAAATAAGAATGGTAGAATTACTGTTATTACTTTTCATTCTCTAGAAGATAGAATAGTTAAGAATATATTTAAAAAATATAGTGAAATTAATGAATTAGTTAAAGGTTTACCTGTTATACCAGATGAATATAAACCAGTATTAAAATTAGTAAATAAAAAACCTATCTTACCTACATCTTTGGAATTAGAACAAAATTCGCGTAGTAAAAGTGCTAAACTTAGAGTGGGAGAAAAATTATAATGGTTAAGCGTAAAAAGGGATTAATAAGTGAAAAATTTATTTTATTTTTAATTTTAATTGCGTTAGTTGCTATACCTTTAATTAGAGTAGTTACTATGGCTAGATTATCAGAAACTAATATTGAAGTTGAAAAATTACAAAATTCTATAAGTGAACAAGAAAGTATTAATGAATCTATAACTATGCAGATAAATGAATTAGCATCTTTAGATAAGATTAGAGAATATGCTAAAGAAGCAGGATTATCGTATGAAAATAATAATATAAAGACTATTAATAAGGAATAAAAATGAAAAAGAATAAAACTATTGAAATTAATTTTATGGTTTCTATAATGATTATACTTATAATTATTAGTTTTATTGCGGCAATAATTAAACTTACTTATGTTAATACATTTACTATTATAGATGGGATTGATTTAGAAGTATTTGCTAATAATAGAAATACTACTACTAAAACGTTATATGCCAATAGAGGCTCTATTTATGATACTAATGGGGATTATTTAGCCCAGACAGTTAATTCTTATACAGTAATAGCATATTTAGAAGAATCTCGTACTACTGATATGAATAATCCTAGACATGTAGTTGATAAAAAGTTAACTGCTAAAAAATTAAGTGAAGTATTTTTAAGTCATAATATTACTTCGATGACTGAAGAATATATTTTAAATTTATTAAATCAAGAAAAAAGATATCAAGTTGAATTAGGACCAGGTGGTAGGGATATAAGTGAAAGTTTAAAACAAGAAATAGATAAACTTGAATTACCAGGTATAGATTTTATTGCCTCATCTAAAAGATATTATCAAATGGGGGATTTTGCTTCATACTTAGTTGGATATACTAAAAAAGATGATTCTGGTAAAGTAGTTGGGGAAATGGGAATTGAAAAATATTATAATGAAGAATTAAGTGGTAAAGATGGTAAAACTTCGTATCAAACAGATACATATGGATATAAATTACCTAACTCTAAAGAAGTAACAGATGAGGCTGTAGCAGGTTCTAATATCTACTTAACTATTGATAATAATATTCAATTATTTGTTGAGCAAGAACTAAAAGATTTAGCTGAAAAATATCAAATGAGTTGGGCAACATTAGCAGTTGCTGATGCAAAAACTGGTGCTATACTTGCATCTGGGTCTGTACCATCTTTTGATCCTAATAAATTAAATATTACTAATTATTTAAATCCTTTAGTATCATATTCTTATGAACCAGGTTCTACTATGAAGATATATTCTTTTATGGCTGCAATGGAAAATGGAATTTATGATGGTAATAAAACATATCAATCAGGTACTATAAAAGTAGATGATGCTACTATTAAAGACTTTAATACCGTAGGTTGGGGAGAAATAACTTTTGATTCAGGTTTTGCTTATTCTTCTAATGTTGCAGCAACTCATCTAGCCTTAGAGTTAGGTGTAGATAAGTTAACTGACTTTTATGAAAAATGTGGTTTTGGCAGTGTAACTAATATTGAACTTCCTGATGAAGTATCAGGAATTATAGATATTGTTTATAAAACAGAATTAGCAAATGCAGCCTTTGGTCAAGGTATAACTACAACGCCAATTCAAAATATTCAAGCATTAACTATGCTTGCTAATGATGGGATAATGTTAAAACCATATATAATAGATAAAGTAGTAGATCCTAATACTAATGAAATATTATATGAAGGGAAAAAAGAGGAACTAGGACGTATTGTATCTAGTGAAACGGCAAGTAAAATGCGTAGCCTAATGTATGATGTTGTATACTCTGGCAAAACAGATGCCAATATGTATACTCCTAAAACTATTGAAATAATTGGTAAAACAGGAACTGCTCAAATAGCGAATCCTAACGGTGGTGGATATTTAACTGGAACATACGATTATATAAGAAGTTTTGCAACACTATTTCCAGCTGAAGAACCAGAATATATTTTATATTTTTCTATAAAACAATATGTCGGTCCATTTAGTGAAGTAGCAAGTGCTGTTGCTAATATTATAGATGAAATAGCTAAATATAAAAACTTAGTTAATTCTGTAAATGAAGAAAATTCTAATCTTTATATGATGGATAATTTCTTAAATTTAGAAACTACTAAAGTTTTAGAAAAATTAAAAAATACTAATTTAAGAGTAATAACTTTAGGAGATGGAGATACTATAATTAATCAGTACCCTACTAAAGATACTAATATACTTAATAATTCTTTAATATTAATTAAAACTAATAATACTAATTATATTATGCCTGATTTAAAAGGATTAACTAGAAATGAAGTAATTACTTTTTGTAATTTTATAGGTTTAAAATATATTATAAAAGGTAATGGTATAGTTAGTAGTACTAATATAGAACCTAATACTATAATAGATTTAAATAATACTTTAGAAATAGTATTAAGTACTAATTAATATTTATAATATGTATATAATAATAGTATCTATTATAAATAATTTATGATATATTAAATATATGAAAGAAGGTTAAATAAGTATATGAGTAATTCTAATAAATCTAATAATAATTTAAATATTACTGGCTTAAATCAAGTAATTAAATTATCTAAAAAAATATTAAATTTAGTATATATAATTATGATATTTGGGGTAATATTTTTAATAACATTATTAATAAAAGAGTGGGGGATATTACAATTTCTTTTAACTATATTAAGAATTGCTACACCATTTTTTATTGGCTTTGTAATAGCATGGTTATTTAATCCTTTAGTATGTTACTTAGAAACAAGAGGTTGGCGAAGAGGAGTAGCATCTGCTACAGTATATTTAATTTTTATAGGTTTAATATTTACTTTTTTTAGTTTTTTAATACCAACAGTATATAATCAACTTAATGATTTAATAGCATCTTTATCTAGTATATATAGTAGTGTTAGAGAATGGATAAGTAATATCTTAAATAACTTTAATAGTAATAATATGTATGATGTTGCTCAAATAGAAAATAATATATTTAAATCTATTGAAACTTTTTTTACAAATATAACTAATAATTTACCAAGTTTATTTTTAAGTACTGTAGCTAGTTTATTTAGTGGTATTGGTACTATTGTTATATCTTTAGTTGTAGGAATATATTTACTAGTTGATTTTGATAATGTTAGTAGTCATTTTACTAAGTATATACCTAGTCCAGAAAAAGAAGAAATTAATTATCTTTTAACTGATATTGGTGTTGAACTTCGTAAATGTGTTAAAGGTACTTTATCTATTGCCTTTGCAGTATTTATTTTTGATTCAATTGGTTTTGCTATTGCTGGGTTAAAAGCTCCATTATTATTTGGTTTATTATGTGGTATAACTGACTTAATTCCTTATATTGGACCTTATATAGGTGGTGCTGCTGCTGTAATAGTAGGATACTCTCAAAGTCCGTTATTAGGGACAGCGGTATTAATTATTGCTACATTAGTTCAATTACTAGAAAACTATGTATTACAACCAGTAGTAATGAGTAAAACTGTCGAATTACATCCAGTTACTATAATTATAGGTTTATTAATATTTGGCCATTTCTTTGGAATAATAGGTATGATACTAGCAACTCCTATAATGTCATTAGTTAAAGTGGTATATCGTTTCTTTGCTAAAAAATATAATTGGTTTAATACAGATATTTACTAATTCTATTCTAACGAATAGAATTTTTTTAAAATTTAATATATAATTAAATTATTATTGGAGGCCATATGAAGAAAGTTACAATTATAACTGAAGATTTAGGCTATGGAGGTATAGAAAAGAGTTTAACCACCTTAGCTAATTATTTAGTAGATTATTATAATGTAGAAATATTATCTATTTATAAATTATATGAAGATCCAGCTTTTTTTCTGGATAAAAGAGTTAATATAAGATATTTAACTACTTTAAAACCTAATAAATTAGATATAATATATAATTTTAAAAATTTAAGATTTATATCTTGTTTCATAAACTTATTAAAATATATAAATATAAAATATAAGAAGAATAAAGCTTTAATAGATAATATTAGTATATGTGATAGTAATATAATAATAAGTACTAAAAGATATATAAATACTTATTTAGGTAAATATAAAAAAGATAATATATATACAATAGCTTGGGAACATTTTCATCATCATGAAAGTAATGAATATATTAAATTACTAAGTAATTCTATAAAACATATAGATAAACTAATAGTACTAAGTAAATCTTTAAAAGATTATTATACTAAGTATTTTAAAGATAATAATATTAAGTGTGAAGTAGAATATATATCTGATTGTTTAGATGATATACCTAATAATATAACTAATTATAAAAATAATAATTTAATAGCAGTAGGTAATATGACTATAGAAAAATGTTTTACTGATTTAATAGAAGTATATAAATTAGTAGATTTAGATACTAATGATACTTATTTAAATTTAATAGGTGATGGTATAGAAAAAAATAAAGTATTTAAAAAAGTAGTAGATAATAATTTATCTAGAAAAGTAAGAATGTATGGGTATTTATCACAAGATAAAATAAATAATTTATATAAAGAATCATGTATATTTTGTATGACAAGTCATACAGAAGGGTTTGGGATAACCTTAATTGAGGCGATGAGTTATGGACTTCCAGTAGTAGCATTTTCCTCTGCAGAAGGGGCTAGAGAATTAATTAAAGATAATTATAATGGGTATTTAATAAAAAATAGAAATGAACATGAAATGGCTGATAAAATAGTATATTTATTAAATAATAAGAAAGAATTAAAAAGATTAGGTAATAATGCTTATAAAACTGCTTTAAACTATAAAAAGGAAAATATTCTAAATAATTGGTTATCAGTCTTAAAAATGAAATAATAAATTTGTAATTATTGACCTAAAATATTAAAAATGATAAATTATATATAAATAATAAAGGGTGAATATTTATAAATAGTAATAAAGAAAATAAAAAAGTAAAATATGTATCAAAATATTTTATACTAGCTGGTATTTTATTTTTAATAATATCAATTCTATCAGTTAGTTATTCATATTTTATTATTACTAATAAACAAGAAAATATTAATATTTTAAAATCTAGTTGTTTAGATTTTGAAATAAAGAATGAACAAAATGAAATAAGTTTACAAAATTCTTTTCCTTTGTTAGATGAAGAAGGGAAGAAATTAACGCCATTTACTTTTACAGTAAAAAATACATGTAGTAGTTATATATCTTATACAATAAATTTAGAAACTTTAAAAGGTTCTACTTTAGCAAATAAATATATTAAAGTATTATTAAATAATGAAGCAATAGCTAATTTAGATACTTTACCCAGTAGTACTACTGAATATTATTATGATGGCTCAATTGCTTCTAAAGTGTTAGGTACTTATGCCCTAGGTCCAGATGAAGAGGAAGATTTTACTTTGCGTTTATGGATGGATGAAAGTGCTACGCCTAGTGAAGAAACAATGAACAAAGTATTTAATTCTAAAATAGTAATTAGAGCATCAGTATCAACATTTGAACCAGTTTCAGCAGGAATAACTACGTTGCATGATGCAATACTTACAAATGAATACCAAGTAAACGATGTAGAATTAGCTAAAGAAAAAATAGCAGCTAAACAAGAAGTAGATACAACAAAAACTGCACCAATAATAGAGTGGCAAGAAAATATAAGTCCTGCTCCAATAACTAATGTAACATCAGCAACTTTACCTGCTAAATCTTTAATTGGAACAGAATTTGATGTAACCGAAAATGAAACAAAAGTAAGATTAGGTAAGAGTTATACGTTTAACTCTGAAACTGGTTATTATAATATTACTGATTACGATTACTATGACCCAACTACTGTTAATTATGGTGAAGCAGATTACTATTTTTGTGGTGGTGGGTATAGTATAAATGCTCAAGATAAAATATCCACATATTGGAGTAATAGTAATTGTACATATATATATAAAATTAGTAGTACGTCAATTGATTCTAAAACAACAACTGCAACAAATACAGTAACAAGTACTCAATATGCGGTAACAAAATACTTATTTACTGGGTATAAATTAGATCAAGTTGAGTTAGAAAGTGATAAATCTGATCGTGGCTTATATGCTGCAGAAGATGATTATGGCACAACATATTATTATCGAGGAAGTGTTAAAAATAATTATGTATATTTTGCCGGATTTTATTGGCAAATAATAAGAATAAATGGCGATGGGTCAATACGAATGATGTATGCTGGTAAGTCTTCAAGCGCAAGTGGAAGTGCCACATATATAAAGGGAGCTCCATTTAATAAATTAAGAGATAATCCAGCATATGTCGGATATATGTATGGTAATACCTTAAATACAAGTCTTGAACAAACTCAAGCAAACGAGGTTTCATCAAATGCTAAAACTGAATTAGAGGCATGGTATAAAACGAATATTGCAGATAAAGGACTTGGAGATTATGTGGCCGATTCGGGCTTCTGTAATGATCGTACATTATCAACTAGAAATAATAATGGTGATGGAGTAATTGCTCCAGCAACAAAAACAACATATTACGCAACATATGATAGGTATTACACAACAAAAACACCTACATATAAATGTGCAAATGCTGAAAATGATTTATTTACTACCTCAGCTGCGTCAGTAGGCAATAATTCAGCAACTTATCCAGTCGGATTAATTACAGTAGATGAATTAATGTATGCTGGAATAACAAATGGGTATATGAATCGTTTAACTTATGTATATCAAAACACCTATTATTGGACAATGTCGCCGTACTTTTTCAACGCTGCTAACGCTAGTGCCAGCGAGTTCCATTTGTATCCGGCGGGGTGTGCCGGCGGCACCTGGGTTACGAGCAGCGTTGGCTTGCGACCGGTAATCAATCTAAAAAGTGATGTCACAATTAGTGGTGGTGTCGGAACAAGTGAAAATCCATATATAGTAGAAACTATTTAAGTAAATTATATTAATAAACTGATACTTCATATAGATTTAATATAGTTTAAATTAAAATATATGATATAATATCTATCACAAATGGAGGTTTTATTATGGATAACTGGTTTGATAAATATATTGAAGAACAAAAAAGAAAAGCAGAAGAAACTAAAAAAATTTTGTCTAATACTGATTATATTAAGTGGCTTAAGGAATTTACACAAGATAAAGAAAGATTTTTTGATGATCAATGGTTATATAATCCAGAAGAAATAAGTGATTTTGATAGAGAAAATGTTGGTAAATTATCTTTAATATATGAAGGCATTAATAAGTATGCTAAAGAAAATTATATTTATCCAACATATCGTGATATTGGAAATTTTTATAAAATTAAATTAGACGAATTTTATTTTGAAATTGGTATTTTGAGTGGTCAAGGTGTTGTTTTTTGCTTTAATAAAGTATCATGTGAAACTGATGAAGAATTTATTGATTTTAGTGATATTATGAATAATAAAAAACAAGAGAACGTAGATCAAATTAATTATGAATTAGATTTTCTTGCTAATACTATTATTACTACTCATAATAATGGTGTTCCACTTGATGCTATAGCTAGTACTTTTGATAGTACAATTAAAAGTTTAAAAGAAGATGAATTTAAAAAATTAGTAAGAAAGAAATAATTTAGTTATAGTGGCTTATAAACCACTATTTTTTATTATTTTTACTTATATTTAAAATAATACCTATTGAGGCAAAGGATACTAATAAACTAGAGCCACCATAACTAAAGAATGGTAAGGTAACACCAGTTACTGGAATTAGTCCTACTACGACACATAAATTTAATATTGCTTGGATTAGAATACCAAAAGATAAACCAAATACTAAGTATTTAGAAAATAAATCAGTACATTTTAAAGATACTTTAATAGATCTAATAAATATTATTAAGAATAAAGAAGTTACTAATAAGACACCTAAGAAACCTAGTTCTTCAGATATAATAGAGAAGATAAAATCAGTTTGAGGTTCCGGAAGATAAAAATGTTTTTGAATGGAGTTACCTAAACCTTTACCTAGTAATCCTGATGGACCAATTGCATATAAACTTTGAATAATTTGAAACCCACTTCCAAGTGGATCTACCCAAGGATTAACAAAAGATATAATTCTAGCTAAACGATATGGGGCAATGATAATAAGTCCTACTATACCTAGTAAACCTAGGATACCACATTTAACAAAGAAAGATAATTTAGCACCAGATACAAATATAATCATTATTAAAGTAATTACTATTACCATACCTTGTCCAAAGTCTGGTTCTAACATAATTAAACCAAAGAATAATAATATTAAACCTAAGATAGGAAATATACCTTTTACTATTTTTTTAACATCTTTATCATTATTAGCTAAGTATTTAGAAACAAATATAATTAAGGCTATTTTAGAAAATTCAGATGGCTGAATACTAAATGAACCTATACCAAACCAGGATCTAGAACCATTTCGTACTATACCTATACCTGGTATTAATACTAATATTAGTAATATAAAAGTTAGTAATAATATTTTATTAGCATTTTTATAATAATATTTATAATCTATATTAGATAGAGTAAACATAGTAATTATTCCTAATATAAAAAATAAGAATTGATGTTTAACATATTTTAATGAATCATTAAATTTATATTCTGCCCATACATTGCTTGCAGAATAAATCATTAATATACCAAATAGGGCTGTAATTATTACAGTTATAAGTAATTTTTTATCAAGTTTTTTAAACATATAATCACCCCGTCTAATTAAATATATTCTTTATATTTATATTTTTGAATAAATAATAGTGTAAACAAAAATAGGTTGACAGTTATATAATAAAATGATATATTAATGAGGAGTTAAAGGAGGAAATATCATGGCAGTTAAGTTAAGACTTAAAAGAATGGGTGCTAAACAAAAACCTTTTTATAGAATTGTAGCAGCTGATTCTAGAAATTCAAGAGATGGTAAATTTATTGAAACAGTTGGAACTTATAATCCAATTAAAATGCCTCATGAAGTTAAAGTAGATGAAGAAAAAGCATTATACTGGTTAAGTAATGGAGCACAACCAACAGATACAGTTAGAAATTTACTTTCTCAAACTGGAGTTATGAAAAAATTTGCTGAATCTAAAAAGAAAGAAAACTAATATGGATTTAAGAGAATTTACTGAATTTTTAGTTAAATCTATTGTCTCTGAACCTGATTTAGTAAGAGTATCAGAGTTTAAAGGTGAAGAAGATTCAATTATTTTAGAAGTAATTGTTTGTGAAAAAGATCGCTCTATAGTTATAGGTAAGGGTGGTAAAATGGCTAATTCGATTAGAACATTAATTCAAGCAAATGCTTATATAAAAGGATTAAATAAAGTTAAATTAAATATTGATTCTTTTTAAGATACCAGGATAAACGCATGAGAAATTATGCGTTTTTTATGTTAATATATATATAAGGAATAAAATGTGGTGGTAGTAAAAT
>CALWAK010000023.1 GCA_944373095.1 uncultured Bacilli bacterium | reverse complement strand
AAAACTATCGTGTTAACTAACTAATTAACAATTAAATTAAAAATCTGTGGTTTGAGTCTCCTTAAACCAGTCCACAAAATGGCTGTAGATATATAGGAACAAATCCACAGTGCGAGATATATTATACTTCTAGAAGTATAATATATCAAAAAATATAAATAGAAAGGGATCAATCAAATAGATTAATATTTCTATAAGATTGATTATACGAGGATTTATGAATATATTAATATGTGATGACGAAGAGTTAATTAGAAATGTTATAAAAGAGTATTTATTGTTGGATAACTTTATTGTAGATGAGGCTACTGATGGTGAAATGGCTTTGAATAAAGTAAAAAATAATAATTATGATTTAGTTATAATGGACATAATGATGCCACACATGGACGGATATACAGCATGTAAAGAAATTAAGAAAATTAAAAATATTCCTTTTATTATATTATCTGCTAGGGGAGAAGAATATGATAAATTAATAGGATTTGAGTTAGGAATAGACGATTATGTTACAAAACCATTTAGTCCTAAAGAATTGATTGCTAGAGTTAAGGCTATTTTAAAAAGAAATAATAAATCTGAAGAAAGTAAAATAATATTTGATGGGTTAGAAATTGACACTTTGGCACATGAAGTTAAAGTTGATAATAAAAGAGTATCTTTAACACCTAAAGAGTATGATTTGTTAAAGTATCTAATTGAAAATAAAAATATTGCTTTAACTAGAGAACAGTTATTAACAAATGTTTGGGGATATGATTTTTATGGTGATGATAGAACGGTTGATACACATATAAAGACACTTAGAAATAGTTTAGGCAAATATCGTAAATTTATAGTTACTATTAGAGCGGTAGGTTATAAGTTTGAACATTAAATTTAATAAAAATAGTATCAGTTCTAAAATCCTTTTATATTTAATAATTTTTTTAGTTTCTTTATTATTATTTCTTTGGTTGATTCAAATTGTGTTTTTTAGAGTTTTTTATGAAAAATATCAAACTACGTATTTAGAAACTTTAGCAATAAATATATCACATTTTAATCAAGAAAATATATTTGATGAATTGGATAATCTAAATGTTGATAACGATATTTGTTTGGAATATGTTGATTCTTATGGAAATTCTTATTATTTTAATGATAAAATATCATCTTGTTTACTTGGTAAAGATTCATCTATTGAAAAAAATATTAGGGATATTAAAAATAGTGATGAAGAGATGAAAGCAATTAAATTGATAAATCCTTTAAATAATTCTGTATCTCTTTTATATGGTATAAAGGTTGGAAATGGTTATATATTCTTATTTAGTGCTTTAGAAGATATAGGTACTACAACATCTATGCTACAAAGTCAATTAATTTACGTTACATTATTGGCAATCTTATTTTCAATAATTATATCTATATTTTTATCACGTAAAATAGCTGATCCAATTGAAAACATAACTGAAAAGGCAAAGAGAATCGCTGATGGTGATTATGATGTTTATTTTGAAGAGTCTGGCATAGCTGAGATAGATGAACTTTCAAATACTCTTAATTATATGGAAAAAGAAGTATCAAAGACGGATGAATATCGTAGAGATTTAATGGCAAATGTTTCTCATGATTTAAAAACCCCTCTAACTATGATAAAAGCATATGCAGAAATGATTAGAGACATATCTTACAAAGACGATGAAAGAAGAAACAATCATCTTAATGTTATTATTGAAGAAACTGATAGGCTTAATATATTGGTAAATGATATTCTTGAATTAAGTAAAATTCAAGCAAATAAAACAAATTTAAATATAGAAGAATTTGATTTAATAGTAGAGTTAAAAAATATATTAAAAAAATATGAAATAATTAAAGAAACAGAAAACTATAAATTTATTACTGAAATCCCACAGATAGCAATTGTAAAAGCAGATAAAAATAAAATTAATCAAGTTTTATATAATTTAATAAATAATGCAATTAATTATACAGGTGATGATTTAACAGTAAAAATTTTTATTAAAGAATACAAAAAAAATTATTTAGTAGAAGTAATTGATTCTGGAAAAGGAATAAATAATCAAGATTTACAAAATATTTGGGATAAATATTATAAAAAAGAAAGAAATCATAAGCGTAATGTTGTTGGAACTGGGCTTGGCTTATTTATTGTTAAAGGTATATTGGAAAGTCACAACTTTAAATTTGGTGTAAAAAGTAAATTAAATAAAGGAACAGATTTTTATTTTTATATAAATAAACCATAAACTTTCACTTTTTCTTCACATAATTTTCATATTAAAATAGTATTCTTAAATTGTGAAAAGGAAGTGGTGTGTTATAAGTTTAATAAAAAAGAATAAAATGATGTAGAAAAAATTTAATTATTATATATAAACCCTATACAATTAAGATAACATATAAATAAAAACTCACACTTATGAAGAAAGATATATACTTTCTTCTTTTTTTTTGATATTATTAAGTAGGTGAAAATAATGATTTATAAATATTTATTAGTTTTTTTGATTTCTATGCTACCTTTGATAGAATTAAGAGGTGCTATACCTTATGCTGTTGTATTTGATTTACCTTTGTTACCATCATATATTATAGCTATTTTTGGTAATATGTTACCTGTACCAATAATTTATTTGTTTGCAAGAAAAGTTCTTGTATGGGGGAGCGATAAAAAATATATTGGTAACTTCTTTTCTTGGTGTTTAAGAAAAGGTGAAAAAGCTGGTAAAAAGTTACAGGAAAAAGCTGGAGCAGGACTCTATGTTGCATTATTTTTATTTGTAGGTGTTCCTCTTCCAGGAACTGGAGCATGGACTGGAACTTTAGCTGCAAGTTTTTTAGATATGGATTTTAAGAAAAGCACCCTTGCAGTAATGGCTGGAGTAATATTAGCTGGTATTATAATGGGAATATTATCTTTAGGAGTTTTTAAAGGAATTTTAAATTAAAAAGTAAGACAGTTATCTATCTTACTTTTTAATTTTTCTATAAATTTTACGATAAATATTTAAAAATATTGGTAAAACTTTGTATATAATTGGCATATTAATTAAATCAAATTCACCAATAAATTCTATATAAGTATCTCCATATTTCTTTTTATAGGCATGCAGACCGCCTAAATTTTTATATGTTGTTTTTGGATCACCAACAGTCCCGTATAAATCTAAAAATTTATAATTATTTTTAAAACAATATAGTATAGTTTCATAATAAATACGATTTACTGCAAATAAATATTCTCCTAATTTATTATTACCTATATACATTGTCCACATCATATTATTAGCAATTCCATTTATTAGAGAACATATTGTTATATTTTCTTTATCTTTATAGTCTTTGAATACTTCTAAATCTTTTTCTAATCTTTTTAATCTATCTTTGCTATCTGCTAATTGTTTTTTGCTAATTTTATTATTTTTAAAATCACTTTCCAATAGTTTATAATTTTTTAAAGTTTCTTCGTATAATTCTTTTCCATTAATACTCGCATCAAAAACTAGAACATTATTATATTTTTTACCATATTTATATAATGATTTATAAAATTTATCTGAATATTGTATAAAATTATCTTTAAGCGCATTGGACTTATTAAGTTCAAAAAAAGAATCAACATTACTATTAAAATTAATTTTTATATTATATGAAAAACTTCTATGAACGGTTTGCATAAATGTTTTAGATATGCTTTTATTTATTTCTTCTACTGAATTATATTGGTTAAAATACCTTCTAAATGTATAACGAGGTTCATTATTTTCATATAATTTTACAAAACTTTGATGAATATATCCTAGTTTGATTAAATTATTGTATATTTCAATATTGTTTTTACTATTTTCGATTCTATTTCCATCGCTATCAATTTCTTGATACATTATTTCGGGATTTATTTTTAAATATATTGCTTTATTTTTTTTCATAAATTCTTTTAGTTTTAATGTAAACTCTTTTAATAATTCAAAATTGCTAAAATCTATTAAATAACCACGGGATGCGTAATAATATTTGTAACCAAATGGTAATTTTTTTTCTAATAATAAACTTGCAGCAACTAAATTACCATTTTCGTCCTCTAAACCAACATATTTTGCTTTTTTTCCTCGAGTTTCTTCCATGGCGCAACCCCAAGCATACGACTGCAAGAAGTGACTATAAGGAAAATTATTAAAAAAGTTTATAAATTTATCTTTATCTACATTATCTATAAATTTCATTTTATTCCACCTAACATATATAAGTATATCATAATATTAATATTATTACTTTAAATAATTTTATGTAAAAAAAATAGAATAAATCTATTTTTCTATTTTTTCTGGTTCATCATATGTTTTTCCTTTTAGATTAACCAATGCTTTTTTAATAGTTAAATTATTAGTTAATTTTCCAGTTATACTATCGCTAACTTTTTCATTTTCAACAATTTCGTTAATTACATCAAAACCATCTACAACTTTACCAAAAGCTGCGTATTTTCCGTCTAAATAACTAGTATCTTCTAACATAATGAAAAATTGAGAGCCTGCAGAGTCCATATCGTTACTTCTAGCCATTGAAACAACCCATTTAGTATGAGATAAATCATTTTCAAAGTCGTTTTCACTAAATTCTCCTTTTATACTATAGTCAGGACCACCTGAACCAGTACCAGTTGGATCTCCACCTTGTAGTACAAAACCTGGTACTAAACGATGAAATGTATTGTTATCATAAAATCCACTTTTAGTTAGAGAAATAAAATTATTTACAGTGTTCGGTGCTATATCTGGGTATAATTCCATAACAATTGCACCATATCCTTCTATTAACATAGCTACTTCTGGATTTTCGGTGTCATGATTAAAATCACTACTTTCATTTCCCTCAATATCAAAATTTATACCTAAAGTATTTATATTTTTATTATTATTACATCCTGTTAATAAAAATAATATTAATCCACATATAATTATTAATTTTTTCATATATATATCCTTTCAACTAATATTGTAACATAATTTTTGATAATTATAAAAGAAGAATGGTATTATTTGCCTTAAATATACGGATTTGCTATAATTATGATGGAGGTTATTATGGGAATATTTGACAAATTAAAAAGTATTATAAAAAAGAATGATAATAATAAAGAAGATGTAAAGCTTTATGATAAGGGATTGGAAAAGACAAGAGATGAGTTTGTATCTAAATTAAACATATTAGGTATTAAATATAATAAGGTTAATTCTGAATATTTTGATGAACTAGAAGAATTATTAATTATGGCTGATATTGGCGTAAATACTGTAATGGATTTTATGGAAAGAATCAAAAATAGGGTAAAAAAAGAAAATATTACAGATACTAAATATTTAAATGAAGTAATAGTAGATGAATTATTTATTATATATGTTGAGGGGCAATCTTTATCTGATAAAATTAATTTAGCAGAAGAAGGACCTACCGTTATATTAGTAGTTGGTGTAAATGGTGTTGGGAAGACTACTACTATTGGAAAACTAGCTAATAAATATAATTCTGAAGGAAAGAAAGTAATGTTAATTGCAGGAGATACATTTAGGGCCGGTGCTGTTGATCAATTAAAAATTTGGGCCGATCGTACAAATAGTTTATTTTATGGGAAAGAAGAAATTGATCCAGCTGGAGTAATTTATGATGGCTTAGAAATGGCTAAAAAATCGCATGCTGATATAGTTTTAATTGATACTGCTGGTAGGTTACAAAATAAAGTAAATCTAATGAATGAGTTGAAAAAAATTAATAATGTTATTGGTAAATTTGTTCCAGATGCTCCACATGAAACACTTTTAGTAATTGATGCTTCAACTGGCCAAAATGGGATAATGCAAGCAAAATCTTTTAAAGAAATTACAGATATTACCGGAATAGTTTTAACTAAATTAGACGGTACTGCTAAAGGTGGTATAGTACTTGCAATAAAAGAAAGTGTCAATATTCCTGTTAAATTTATTGGATTAGGGGAAGGAATTAATGACTTAAAACCATTCGATATTGAAAGTTATATATATGGATTATTTAAGGATATGATAAAATGAATACTAATGATAGTAAGATTAAATCAATTAGAATGCTTGCTAAGAAATCAAATATCAATTTAAAATATTTAGAAAGTTATGGAAAATATAAAGCTAAAATTAGTTTAAATTTAAATAATAATTTAAATAATAATTTAAATAAGCATTATGGAAAATTAATTTTGGTAACTTCGATTAATCCCACCAAATATGGTGAAGGAAAAACAACTCAAAGTATAGGTATTCTTGATGGATTATGTAAAATTGGAAAAAAAGCAACAGCTAGTTTAAGAGAACCTTCACTGGGACCTGTTTTTGGAATTAAAGGTGGTGCAACCGGTGCTGGAAAGGCAAAATTAATACCAGATATTGATATAAATCTTCATTTTAATGGGGATATTCATGCAATTGAGTCAGCAAATAATCTTTTATGCGCAATAGTTGATAATCATATTTATCAAGGAAATTCCTTGGATATACAATATGTATGCATTAAACGTTGTTTAGATGTTAATGATCGTGCTTTAAGAAATATTACTATTGAGTCTAGTTATGAGAGAAAAGAAAACTTTAATATAACTGCTGCAAGTGAGATTATGGCTATTATTACATTAGCAAGAGATTTTCATGATTTAAAATATAGATTAGGAAAAATAATTGTTGGGTATAATAGTCAAAATAAACCTATTTTTGTTAGTGATTTAAATGCAACAGATTCTTTAGCTATTTTATTAAAAGATGCCATAAAACCGAATCTTGTTCAAACATTAGAAAATAATTTAGTTTTTGTTCATGGTGGACCATTTGCTAATATTGCTCATGGATCTTCTTCAGTTATATCTATTAATATGGCTTTAAGCAATTTCGATTATTGTATTACTGAAGCAGGCTTTGGCTCTGACTTAGGTGGTGAAAAATTTTTTGATATAGTAGTACCTCATTTGGTAGTAAAACCATCAGTTGTAGTTTTAAATGTAACTATTAGAGCTTTAAAACATAATGGACTTTGCCCAGAGGAAAAACTAGAAGAATGTAATTTAAAATATTTAGAAAATGGTATTTCTAATTTAGATTTTCATATAAATAATATGCAACAATTTAGTTCTAATATTTTAGTTGTTATTAATAAATTTTTAAGTGATGATGAAAAAGAAATCGATTTTGTAAAGCAATATTGTATAAAAAAAGGAGTAAAAGCTTTAGTAAGTAATGCGTTTTTAGAAGGTGGAAATGGCACTCTTGAAATAGCAAAGGAAATAGTAAATATTTGTCAAAAAAATAATATTGTAAATAATATTTACGATAACAAAGAGTCAATAATGTGTAAAATTGACAAAATAGCTAAAAAGGTTTATACAGCTAGTAAAGTTAATTATACTAAAGAAGCTATTAAATCAATAAAATTATTAGAAAAAACCAATTGTGCTAGTTATCCGTTATGTATAGCTAAAACTCCTTTAAGTATTACAGATGATTCAAAAAAACTTGGGTTTCCTCAAAATTTTGAAATTACAGTTAAAGATGTTTATGTTCAAAATGGTGCTGAATTTATTGTAGTTTTAATGGGAAACATTTTAACAATGCCTGGTTTGGGAAAGGACAATTGTTATGAACATATGATTATTGATGATCAAGGAAGGATAAAAAATTTAAGATAATGGATAGAATTTATTTAAATGATTTATTTGATATTTATGGTGAATTATTAACGAATCATGAACGTATAACCTTTAAAGATTATTACTCAGATGATTTAACTTTAAAAGAAATTGCAGATAATAATAATGTTTCAAGAAGTGCGATTTATAATACGGTTAAAAGCGTGAGTGAAAAACTACTTACATACGAAAAAATTTTACATATATATGAAAGTAAAAGTATATTAAAAGATTTATTAAATAATGATGATATGGAATATATTAAAAATAAAATAAAAGAAATAATATAGGTGATAATATGGGAAAAGGTAAAATAATTGTTGTTGAAGGAACTGAATGTTCTGGAAAAGAAACTCAAACTTCTTTACTAGTTCAAAGATTGAAAAGAGAGGGTAAAAAAGTTGAACATTTATCTTTTCCAATGTATGAATCTCCTACTGGCAAAATAGTAGGTGGCCCTTACTTAGGTAAAGATTATATAAGTAATTCTTGGTTTAAAGAAGGTTATGTTAATGTTGATCCTAAGGTTGCAGCTTTATATTATGCTGCAGATAGAAGGTATAATTTAAAAATTATAAACGAGTATTTAAATGAAGGGTACGATTTAATTATTGATAGGTATGTTGAAAGCAATATGGCTCATCAAGGATGTAAAGTATCTAATAAAGAAGAACGAATTAAATTGTATAGGTGGTTTGAGACTTTAGAATACGAATTACTTGAGTTACCTAAACCCGATTTAACTATTTTGTTACATATGCCATATAAAATGACAATAGAATTAAAAAGAGGAAGAATTGGCTTAGATGATAATAAAAATTCTTTAATATATTTAAAAAATAGTGAAGATGCATATTTAGAATTAGCTAATATGCATAATCATCAAGTAATCTCTTGTGTAAATAAAGGTAAATTAAGAGATATACTAGAAATACATGAAGAAATTTATAAAGTGGTTAAGAATGTTTTATAATATACACATTCTTTTTTTGTTAACACTTTTTTCTTTGGTTAATTTATAAGTTTTGATATAATGATGTTGAAGGTGATAATAATGGCTGATGATGTTATTGAAAGTTTAGTAAAAAGCTTAAATATAAAAGAAAAACAAATTAAGTCAGTTTTAAAATTATTAAGTGAAGGATCTACAATACCTTTTATTGCAAGATATAGGAAAGAAGCTACTGGTAATCTAAATGAAGATGAAATAAGAAAGATAGAGGAAGAATATAAATATCAAGAAAATTTATTAAAAAGAAAAGAAGATGTAATAAGACTAATTGATGAAAAAGGATTATTAACTGAAGAACTAAAAAGTGCTATTTCAAATTGTAATAAATTAACTGAGATTGAAGATATTTACCGCCCTTTTAAAGAAAAGAAAAAAACTAAGGCTACTGAAGCAATTAAGGCTGGGTTAGAACCATTAGCAAAAAAAATTATGTCGTTTCCAATAAAAGGTAATTTAGAAAATCTAGCAAATGGGTATAATATGGATGTAGATAAAGCAGTTGAGGGTGCTTGCTATATTATTGCAGAGTGGATAAGTGATAATGCTTCTACTAGAAAATGGGTAAGAAATTATGTTTATAATAATGGATTTATTTGTTCGAAATTAAAGAAAAATGCTAGTGATAGTGAAAAAGTTTATGAAATGTATTATGAATTTAAAGAAAAATTAAAATATGCTAAACATTTTCATATTTTGGCTATGAATCGAGCAGAGGAAGAGAAAATATTAAATATTAGTTTAGATTATGACTTAGATTTTATTGTAAATAACTTAGAAAATTACTACATAAAAAATACTAATTCATATGTTTGTGAGGTAGTAAAAAAATGTATACTAGACTCATTAAAAAGACTTATATTACCAAGTATTGAAAGAGAAATTAGAAGTGAATTAACTAAAGAAGCTTCGACAAAAGCTATTGAAACCTTTAGTTTGAATTTATCAAAGTTATTGATGACTAGGCCAATAAAAAATTCACGAATAATTGGATTTGATCCAGCTTTTAGAACTGGTTGTAAACTTGCTGTATTAGATTACTTTGGGACACTTTTAGATATTGCGGTAATATATCCTCACGAACCAGTAAATGATAATGTAGGAGCTACTAAAACATTAAGAGATTTAATTAATAAGTATAATGTTGATTTGATAGCAATTGGCAATGGTACAGCTTCAAGAGAAAGTGAAAAATTTGTAAGTGAAGCCATAAAAGGATTAAATTGTAAATATATAATTGTATCTGAAGCTGGTGCTAGCGTTTATTCTGCAAGTACTTTAGCTAAAGAAGAATTTCCAAGCTTAACTGTTGAGAAACGAAGCGCAGTATCTATTGGTAGAAGGGTTCAAGATCCATTATCTGAATTAGTTAAGATTGATGCAAAATCAATTGGAGTTGGGGAGTATCAACATGATGTTAATCAAAAAGAATTAACAGAATCACTAGATTTTACTGTTACAAAAATAGTAAATGAAGTTGGAGTTAATGTTAATACAGCTTCTAAATCAATTTTAAAATATGTTTCTGGATTAACTAAATCGGCTATAGAAAAGATATACAATGCAAAAGAAAAATTGCCATTTAAAAGTCGTGAAGAAATAAAGAAAATATCTGGAATTAGTGATAAAATCTATGAACAAGCTATTGGCTTTTTAAGAATTAAAGATGGTGTAAACCCTTTAGATAACACTGGAATTCATCCTGAAAGTTATAAACTAACTTATGATTTACTGAAAAAATTAAACTTAGATATTAAAGATATTAATACCAAAGAATTTAAAGAAAAATTGAATTCTTTTGATGAAAAAAAACTAGCTTTAGAATTGGGCAGTGATGAGTATACAATTGCAGATATTATAAAAGAACTTAATAATCCAGGCTTAGATCCAAGAGATAGTTTAGCATCGCCTATTTTAAAAAGTGATGTTTTAGAAATAAGTGATTTGAAAAAAGGCATGAAATTACAAGGAACAGTTCGTAATGTTGCTTCTTTTGGAGCTTTTGTAGACATTGGGCTACATAATGATGGATTAGTCCATATTTCAAAAATGTCTAAAAATTTTGTGAAAGATCCTAATGATATTGTTAATGTTGGCGATATTGTTGATGTTTATGTTTATGATATAGATTTAGAAAAACAATACGTTTTCTTATCGTTAGTAGGTGAATAAAATGGAAAAAGAAAAAGAATATAAGGTATTAAATTTGGTCTTAGTAGTATATTTTACATTATTTTATATGGAATTAATGTTTAAAGTACTAGCTTTTGGTTTGACAAGTGTATTTGATATATCAGTCATTAAAATTGCAATTTTATTGATTCCAATAAGCATTATTCTAACTTTATTATGTAAAATTTTTAGAAAAAGAAAGATAAATTTTATAATATATTTAATTTTATTTTTTATTATAAGTGCTTGGTTTAGTGGATCTTTTGTATTTAAAAAAGTGTTTAATACATATTTTAGTATATCTGTATTTAAATTATCTGATCAAGCATTAGCATTTAAAGGAACAGTTATTTTAGAAATAATTGAAAATATTTATGGAATACTATTAATGTTTATTCCATACATTTTTACAATTATATTTAATAAAAGAATAAATTTTCATAGAATTAATAAAAAAAGTTCATTACTATATTTATTAATGCTTATTATATATATTCCTTTATTTTATTTAGAAATTTATAAAAGTAACGAGGAAAATAAACTTTGGTATAAAATAGATAATCATGCTTTAAATGTAGAAAAATTTGGTGTAAGTGCTGCTACATACTTAAATATTAAAAGAGAAATATTTGGATTTGAAGAACAATTTGATTTTGAAAATGTATATATTGAAGATGATAATCATGAAGAGAATCCAGAAGAAATTGTTTATGGTTATAATACAATGGATATTGATTTTGATACTCTAATAAATAATGAAAGTAATACTACTGTAAAAAATATGCATGAATATTTTAAAAATGATGTTGGAACTAAGAAAAATAAATATACAGGAATGTTTGAAGGTAAAAATCTAATTGTTATTATGGGTGAAAGTTTAAATGAAATAGGAATTAGAGAAGATTTAACTCCTACATTATATAAATTAAGTAATAGTGGTTTTGTTTTTAATAATTTTTATACTCCTGTAAATTTAAGTACTATTGGTGGTGAATTTCAAGATTTAACTGGGTTATTTGCTAATTTATCTGATTTAAGTAGTTATTGGCGTAAAGGAACTAATTATTTTCCTTTTGGTTTAGGTACTGTATTTAATAATTTAAATTATAATACAAGAGCATATCATGCTAATTATGGTACTTTTCAAGATCGTAATGTTTATTTAAAAAGTATTGGTTTTGATTACTTTTTATATAGAGGTAATGGTTTAGAAGATCTAATGAATTGTAATTTATGGCCACAAAGTGACTTAGATTTAATTAACAGTACGTATAATGAATGGATTAATGATGAGCATTTTATGACGTATTATGTATCTGTATCAGGCCATATGCCATATTCTCTTAATGGTAATAATATGAGTAAGAAAAATTGGGATTTAGTTAAAGATTTAGATTTGAGTGATGAAGCTAAAGGATACTTAGCTGCAAATATTGAACTTGATAAAATGGTAGAATCTTTAATTAATAAATTAACTGAAGCAGGAAAACTTGATGATACTGTAATTGCTATTATTCCTGATCATTATCCATACGATTTAGATATGGAAGTTATTAATGAGTTATCTAGCTATGAAAAAGATAGTGTTATTGAGGTTAATCATAGTAGTTTAATTATTTGGAATAATAATATGGAAAAAGTAGAAGTAGATAAAGTTGCATCACAACTAGATTTTATACCTACATTATATAATTTATTTAATATAGAATATGATTCTAGATTATTTATGGGTAAGGATATATTATCAGATACTGAAGGAATTGCTTATTTTACTAATTTAAGCTGGGTTACTAATAAAGGAATATATTATGCATCAGGAAATAAATTTGTTCCTAATGATGGTGTAACAGTTAGTGAAGATTATGTTGAAAATATTAATAAAATTGTTTCTAATAGAATAAATATGAGTAAAAAAATTATTGATACAGATTATTACCGAAAAGTATTTAAGTAGGAGGTTATATGTGTGGAATTGCTGGATTTGTAAGTAAAGATATAAATAAAAAAGAAAATATTGAAAAGATGTCTGAAAGAATTAAACATCGTGGGCCAGATGGTGAAGGTTATTATATAGATGATGATGTTGCTTTTGTTCATCGTAGATTAGCAATAATTGACTTAAGTGGTGGTGGGCAACCAATTTATAATGAGAAAAAAGATATGGTTATTGTTTTCAATGGAGAAATATATAATTATATTGAATTAAGAAGTGAGTTAAAAAAATTAGGACATAAATTTAAAACTAAAACAGATACCGAGGTTATAATTCATGGTTATGAAGAGTGGGGTAAAAAAATTACCAGTCGTTTAAGAGGTATGTTTGCCTTTGCTATATGGGATTCTAATAAAAAAGAATTATTTATGGCAAGAGATGGTTTTGGTATTAAACCTTTATATTATACTAAAATGAAAGATACTTTTATGTTTGCTTCGGAGATTAAGGCCTTTTTAGATCATCCTGACTTTGAAAAAAAATTAAATAAAGATATATTAGCAGCCTACCTTTGTTTTAATTCTTGTCCAACTACTGAAAGTTTTTTTAAAGGAGTATATCGTTTAGAACCAGGTACTCAGTTAAGTTATAAAAATGGAAAATATAAAATTGAAAAGTTTTTTCAATTAACTTTTGATGAAAAAGATAAAGATTTTAATAAGTGTGTAGAAGATATAAAGAGAGCTATGAAAGATTCTGTTACCCATCATCAAATTAGTGATGTTGAAGTAGGGTCCTTTTTATCAAGTGGTATTGATTCATCTTACTTAGTTTCTTTAGCTAAACCAGATAGAACTTATACTGTTGGTTATGATGATCCAAGATATGATGAAATTAGTTATGCTAAAGAGTTAACTAAGAAATTAGGGATTAAAAATACTTCTCATAAAATAACAAAAGAAGAATATTTTAAAGCTTTTCCAGAGATCATGTATTATATGGATGAACCACTAGCAGATCCATCAGCAATTGCCCTTTATTTTGTAGCTAAAATAGCTAGTAAAGATGTTAAAGTAGTTATGTCTGGTGAAGGTGCTGATGAGTTATTTGGTGGCTATTTATCATATATGGAAGAATTAGATCAAGCTTGGTATATGAAAATACCTTATCCACTTAGACATCTTGCATCAAAAGTTGCTAGTATTTTACCTGATGTTAGAGGTTTGAATTTTATTTATCGTCGAGGTATGAAACTAGAAGATTATAATATAGGTTTAGGCCGAGTATTTAGAGATAGTGAAGCAAGAAGTTTGGTTAAAAGTAAAAATCAAATTAAAACTAAAGATATTGTAGGTGATACTTATAAAAATTATAGTAATAATTCAAATTTGGAAAAAAGACAAGCCATAGATTTCTATTATTGGTTAGTAAAAGATTTTCTACATGCCGTAGATAGAAATACAATGATATTTGGTTTAGAGGCTAGAACACCATTTTTAGACTTAGAAGTTTATAATGTAGCTAGAAGTTTACCTAGTTATGCTAAAATTCAAAAAGGAGTTACTAAACCAGCTTTAAGAGAAGCTGCTAAGGAGGTAATACCTACTGAAGCTTATAAAAAGAAAAAGCTTGGTTTTCCAGTACCTCTTAGAGAATGGATTAAAGATGATGATATTTACAATATGATTAAAGTTAAATTTGAATCAGATAGTGCTAAAGAATTATTTAATCAAAATAAAATATTAAAGTTATTAGAAAATCGCAATTCTAAAAGAAAAGATACATATAAGAAAATTTGGACTATTTATACATTTCTTGTATGGTATGATATTTATTTTGCAAATTAAGATTTGTATTTGACAATGTACAAGTCTTTTTCTTTACTCTTTTTTATTATATTTGTATAATTATATTAGGAAGTGAATTATGATTAATATTAAAACGGATTCAAGAAAAGTAAAAAAGGGAGATACATTTGTTGCTATTAAAGGATTAACAGTTGATGGACATGACTATATTGATCAAGCAATTGATTTAGGAGCAAGTAAAATAGTTTGTGAACATGGTAGTTATAGTGTAGAAACTTTAGTAGTACCAAATACTAAAGAATGGTTACAAAAGTATGTTGTAGAAAATTATAAAGATGAAGTAAATAAATTAAAAATTATTGGTGTAACTGGTACCAATGGTAAAACTACAACTTGTTTTTTAACTTATCAGTTATTAAGAAAAATGGGTATTAATGCTTGTTATATAGGTACTATTGGATTCTATTATGGTGATGTAAAAAGAGAGTTACCTAATACTACTCCAGAAATATTAGAAGTATATTCATTGCTTATTGAGGCTTTAGAACATGGGTGTACATATGCCGTAATGGAAGTATCATCACATGCTTTAGATCAAAAAAGAGTTGAAGGCATAAATTATTCAGCTGTGGCATTTACTAATTTAACTGAAGATCATTTAGATTATCATAAAACTATGGAAAATTATTTAAGTGCTAAAAAACTTATTTTAAAACAAATAGCTAGTAATGGCTTTATAATTGTTAATAGTGATGATTCTTATCATAAAGAATTTGAAGTTAATAATTATAAAACTTTAGGTTATAGTGGTAAAGATTATAAAATATTAAGTTATTCTGATAGTAATAAAGGCACTTTAATAGAATTTACTTGTGACAATGAAAATTTAGAAGTAGAAACTAATTTAAAAAGTAAATTTAATGTATATAATTATTTAACTAGTTTTGCTTTGTTAAAAGAATTAGGATTTGATAGTAATTTAATAATTAATGCTACAAAAGATGTGTATCCTCCAAGGGGAAGATGTGAACAAGTTAAAGTAAGAGGTGGTGAAGCCGTTATTGATTATGCCCATACCCCTGATGCTGTAGAAAAGATAATTGATGCATTTACTGAAAATAAAAAGGGAAGAATTATTACTTTGATCGGTTGTGGTGGGGATAGAGATCCTTTAAAAAGACCTATAATGGGTAATATAGCTACTGAAAAATCTGATTATGTTATTTTTACAAGCGATAATCCAAGAACAGAAGAGCCTAAGAAAATATTAGATGATATTATAAAAGGAGTTAAAAAAAATAATTATGAAATTATTTTTGATAGGGTAGAGGCAATAAAAAAAGGCTTAGATATGATTCAAGATAATGATATATTATTAATATTAGGTAAAGGACATGAAGATTACCAAATTATTGGTCATACTAAATATCACTTAGATGATTTAGAAGAAGTACATAAATATATAAATTTACAGTAATTTTACTAAATTTTAAAGATAATATGAAAAAAACACTTGGCAATATGCTTTAAATGTGATATATTCATGTTATCCGGTTATGCGGATGTAGTTTAATGGTAGAGCTTCAGCCTTCCAAGCTGATAACGTGGGTTCGATTCCCATCATCCGCTCCATAAGGAAATACGCTCGAACTATTCGAGCTTTGATAAATAACTAATTCAGAAATGGATTAGTTTTTTTGTGT
>CALWAK010000022.1 GCA_944373095.1 uncultured Bacilli bacterium | reverse complement strand
ATTTTATCTTCAAATGTTAATTTTCCCATAATAAAACCTCGTTTCTATTTTGTCCAAGAAACGGGGTTCACATCAATGCTAGTGGATATTTATTGTTTTTTAACTATCATTGTGTTATATTGATAATAGGTGGAGTATATGATATTAGATGATTCTCTAAACGTTAAAAATAAGTTTGAAAAGCGACTAGATGAACTTATAAAATTGGATGAAAAAGAAAAAAGTATAAAAATAACGTTAATATATAGTATATTTGCACTTGCTTTTTTATTTGTATGTATTTCAGCTTTTATAATATATAGAAATTATAAAATATGGAATTTTAAAACTATAAATGAAAATCAAATTATTAAGGTTAAAGTAATTGAAAGGGAGATTAATAATGGATAATATTAATGAAAAAAATAGAACAATTGAAAAGAAGCAAAAAATAAAAAAGATAGTTATAGTATTTATAATTATTTTATTGTTTATATTATCTATTACAATTTTTATAGGATATAAGCTTTTTGGGGGATTAAACATTGATACTAACGGTGATGGAATACCTGATTTTAAATTGGATTTAGATAATGACGGTAAATGTGATGTTAACTGTACTAATAAGTGGAATTATCGCCCAGTGTATAATATTGATTATGAATTATATGGCAAAGCACACTTTAATATTGATTTGAATGGTGATGTGAAACCAGACTTCAATTTAATTAATCAAGATTTGGATGGTGATGGTAAATGTGATGTTAACTGTGATGTTGATGATGATGGTTATCCAGATACTAATTTAGATTTAAATGGTGATGGTATAATTGATATTAATATTGATACTAATAATGATGGTATACCTGATCTAAATATTGATACAGATAAAGACGGAAAACCAGATTTAAATATTGATATTGATTTTGATAATGTTTGCGATATTAATTGTGATACTAATGGTGATGGAAAACCAGATATTAACATTGATATTGATAGAGATAATAAACCAGATATTAATATAGATAGTGATAATGATGGAAAACCAGATAGAAATTTAATTAATCAAGATACTGATCGTGATGGCAAGTGTGATTTAAATTGTTATCAATCATCTGATAGTACTATTCCAGATTTAAATGTTGATATAAATGGTGATGGAGTACCAGATATTAATATTGATACTGATGATGATGGAAAACCAGATATTAATATTGATACTGATAAAGATGGTAAGCCAGACATAAATATAGATACTGATGATAATTTAATATGTGATATTAATTGTGATACTGATGGTGATGGTAAGCCAGATATAAATATTGATGTAAATGGTGATAATTTATGTGATATTAGCTGTGATACAAACCATGATGGTAACCCAGAAACAAATTTAAAAGATCAAGATACCGATGGTGATGGAAAATGTGAATTAAATTGCGATACAAATAATGATGGAATGCCTGATAAAAATGTTGATATAAATGGTGATGGTAAGCCAGATATAAATATTGATACGGATGATGATGGAAAATGTGAATTAAATTGCGATACCGATGGTGATGGTAAACCAGATATTGATGTAGATACTAATGGCGATGGTAAGTGTAATATTAATTGTACTCAAAATGGTGGTAAGATACCTTCAATAAATATTGATGTAGATAAAGATGGAAAACCTGATATAAATGTTGATACTGATAAAGATGGTGCCCCAGATAAAAATTTAGCAAATCAAGATACTAATAATGATGGCATTTGTGATAAAAATTGTGATATTGATAAAGATGGTATACCTGATTTAAATGTAGACATAGATGATGACGGTAAATGTGATTTAAATTGTGATACGAATGATGATTTTATACCAGATATAAATATTGATACTAATGGCGATGGTAAACCAGATATAAACATTGATTTAGATGGCGATGGCAAATGCGATTTAAACTGCGATATAAATGGAGATAGGATTCCAGATACAAATATTGACACCAATGGAGATAATATACCAGATAAAAATATTGATTATGATGGTGATGGAGTTCCTGATGACAATAAATTAAATCAAGATTTAAATGGCGATGGCATTTGTGATTTAAACTGTGATACCAATAATGATGGTAAGCCAGATATAAATATTGATACTAATGGCGATGGCAAGTGTGATTTAAATTGTGATACAAACAAAGATGGTATCCCAGATATCAACATTGATAAAGATAATGATGGTAAACCCGATATTAATATTGATATTAATGGTGATAATGTTTGCGATTTAAATTGTACTGATAAAAATACAGGTAACCCAGATACTAATATTGATATTGATGGTGATGGTAAATGTGATATAAACTGTGATACTAATGGTAATGGAAAACCAGATAGTAATCTAACAAATCAAGATACCGATGGTGATGGTAAATGTGATTTAAATTGTGATTTAAATGGTGATAAATATCCAGATATCAATATTGATATAGATGGTGATGGTAAATGTGATATAAATTGTGACACCGATGGTGATAAAATACCAGATATAAATATTGATACCAATGATGATGGTAAATGTGATTTAAATTGTGATATAGATAATGATGGTAAATGTGATATCAATTGTGATATCGATGGTGATGGTAAACCCGATACAAATATAGATATCGATGGCGATGGTAAGCCAGATATAAATATAGATACTGATGGCGATGGCAATCCGGATGAAAACTTGGCCGATAAAGATACAGATAGCGACGGTATTTGTAATATTAATTGCGATACTGATTATGATGGTAAACCAGATATAAACGTTGATATTGATGGCGATGGTAAGCCAGATATAAATATAGATACTGATGGTGATGGCAACCAAGATATAAACATTGATACCGATGGTGATGGTAAACCGGATAAAAATATTGATACCGATGGTGACGGTAAGCCAGATATCAACATTGATAAAGATAATGATGGTATTTGTGATTTAAATTGTGATACCAATGGTGATGGCAACCCAGATATCAATATAGATACAGATGATGACGGTAAATGCGATATTAACTGTGATACAAATAAAGATGGTAACCCAGATATAAACATTGATATTGATGGCGATGGTAAATGTGATATCAACTGTGATATCAATGGAGACGGTAAACCAGACATTAATATTGATATAGATGGTGATGGTAAACCAGACATAAACGTAGATACCGATGGTGATGGTAACCCAGATACTAATTTAAAAGACCAAGATACCGATGGCGACGGTAAATGTGATATCAATTGTGACACCGATGGCGACGGTATGCCAGATACAAATATAGATATCGATGGTGATGGTAACCCAGATATCAATATAGATACCGATGGCGATGGTAACCCAGATATTGATGTAGATATCGATGGTGATGGCAACCCAGACAAAAATATAGATACAGATGATGATGGCAAATGTGATTTAAATTGTGATACAAACCATGATGGTAAATGTGATATCAACTGTGATACTGACAAAGACGGTAATCCAGATACAAATATTGATACAGATAATGATGGCAAATGTGATATAAATTGTGACACCGATGGCGACGGCAATCCAGATATAAACATCGATACTGATGGCGACGGTAAATGTGATATCAATTGTGATACTGATGGTGATGGTAACCCAGATATAAACATTGACGTTGATAATGATAAAAAACCGGATATAAATATAGACACTGATGGTGATGGTAAACCCGATGATAATTTAATTAATCAAGATACTGATGGCGATGGTAAATGTGATTTAAATTGTGATATCGATGGTGATAATATTCCAGATATAAATGTTGATAAAGATAATGATGGTAAATGTGATTTAAATTGTGATACCGATAAAGATGGTAACCCAGATACAAATATAGATACTGATGGTGATGGTAACCCGGATAAAAATGTTGATGCTGATGGCGACGGAGTTTGTGATAAAAATTGTGATACAAATAATGACGGTATATGCGATATGAATTGTGATACCAACAATGATGGTAAATGTGATTTAAATTGTGATATTAACAAAGATGGTAAGCCTGATGTTAACATAGACTCAGATAATGATGGTAAATGTGATTTAAATTGTGATATCGATTCTGATGGTATATGTGATGTAAAATGCGATACAAATGGTGATGGCATTTGTGATACTAATTGTAATATTGAAATTGATGATAATAAAGAATATTATGTCTCACTAGAAGATATTAAAACATTAAGTGCTAACAATGTTATTCCAGGTTGGAGTGGTACATCAAGCTTTAGAATAGTTAATAATAATGATATTACTTTACAATATACCTTAGAATGGATTAATGTAGTAAATACATTTTCTACTAAATATAATTTAGATTATGAAATAAGTAGAAATGGTGTAGTAGTTGCAACTGGTAAAGCACCATATAATAGTCAAGCTTTACTTGAAAATGAAGTAATTAATCCAAATAGTATTAATACATATGTAATAACATATAAGTTTGCAAATTATAATGAATCACAAGACATAGATCAAAATAAGAATTTTAAAGCAAATGTTAGAATTGCTATAAAATAATAATTTTAATTACTCAAAAAATTATTGTTTCTTAAACATTGAGGAGTGATGAAATCTTTTCATTACTCTTTTTATTTCTAAAAATATTAGTAGCAGGCATAATTCTAACTTTAAAATTTTTGAAATTTCTAAATCCAAAAGCAATTTTTTTTAATTAATTTACATGTATTATTATTTATTTCTATAATTTCATTACTATAAGGTTGCTCTAATGTGTTTTTTATATGTTCTTTAAATTCTCTCAACGTGTTTAACGTTGTTTTCATATATTCTGATATATTTTTATGCTTCATATTAATGACTGTTTCAAATAAATTGTAATTATTTCTTTGTAACCCATATAATATGCTTTGATATAAATCATAAGTTGTTCTTAATTCAAAACTTTGACTTAATAAATATTCTACTACATCTACTTCTGTCATTAAATTTTAAAACATGTATATTTTTTCCAATAACTACTTTTTAATTCAATTCTAGGTTTTAATATTTATCTCGAATATCTTTTAAATTTTCTATAATTTTCTTTTTTCATTTTCATTATTTTTATTCTTGTTTTATTTAAACTTTTACTAATTAATTGTACAATACGAAGTTTATCAATTATTATTTTAGTATTTTTAAATACTTTTTTTATTAATTTTTCTTTCTTTTACAAAAATTTCATCAAAAACAATATTTTGGTCTCCCATGTTTAAAGTTTTTAATATACAATTACTTATACACATCAATATCAACTACCTTTATATTCCAAATTAATTGTAACAGGGATAGTTGTTGATGTCTATTTTTTGTATTTAAAAAGAGTGACGAATTTTCCGCCACTTCTTAATGTTTAAGAACCTTTTAAAATTTATATTTGCTATATAGTAAAATTAAAACAATAGGGCAACCTATTGTTTTATAATATCTAATTTCTTTATTTTATCCTTTAATAACTTTTCAACATCACTTAATAATTTATTACTAATAATTAACTTTTTAATAAATGGTAAATCTTCATAACCACTATCTCCCATTAATTTATCATAAGTATTTAAAGCCTTATTACTTTTTATAAAATAAATATAATCTTCATAATTCATTTTCTTAAAAAGAATACTTAATTTTTCATCTATTTTTTTAATTCTATTTAATTTATCCATTTTTAAACTCCTATCTTAATTATATCGAATTTTGGTAATTTTTGTCTACCAATATTCTCATTATTGTGCTATAATACACACGAAAGAAAAAATTTGCTTAAAAGTGTAGTTTATTATAGAAAGATGTGAGTTTAGTGAATGGTACAGAAGTGTTAGTAGAGAGCAGTGAATTTTCTAAAGTTAAATCAAAAATATATAGTTTTATTAAACGCTTTTTTGATATTTTATTTTCATTAGTTGGGTTAATAGCACTTATCCCTTGTATTATAATTATTAAAATAGCAAGTATGTTAACAAAAGATTTTAATACAATATTTTATACTCAAGATAGAATAGGTAAAAATGGTAAAATATTTAAATTATATAAATTTAGAAGTATGATACCTAATGCTGATGAAGTATTAATGGAAATGTTAAAAGAAGATAGTGAATTTACTAGAGAATATAAATTAAATAAAAAAGCTAAAAATGATCCTAGAATATCTAAAGTTGGTAAAGTTATAAGAAAATTATCTATTGATGAATTACCTCAAGTAATTAATATATTAAAAGGGGATATGTCTTTAATAGGTAATAGACCTTATTTACCAAGAGAGAAAAAAGATATGGGTAAATATTATAAAGATATTATTAAAACTAAACCAGGATTAACTGGGTATTGGCAAGTAAATGGGCGTAGTGATACTACATTTAATGAAAGATTAAAATTGGAAAGTTATTATTCTAAACATTGTGGTTTAAAAATGGATATAAAAATATTTTTTAAAACCTTTAAAGTAGTTTTATTTAAAGATGGAGCTGAATAATAGATATATTTAAATCTATTTTTTTTAGCAAAGGAGTATGTTATGAGTAAAAGTGAACCTATTCGAATAGCACAAATTATAGGTAAATGGGTTGGTGGCGGCGTAGAAGCTGTTGTCATGAATTATTACCGTAATATTGATAGAAATAGAATTCAATTTGATTTTATATGTGATGAAGATTCTACTAATATACCATATGAAGAAATAGAAAAACTTGGTGGTAAAGTAATACTTATTCCACCATATCAAAAAGTATTTAGTTATCATAGAGAATTAAAAAGAGTATTAAAAGAAGGTAATTATACTATAGTACATTCACATATTAATGCTTTATCTGTATTTAGTTTATTTGCTGCTAAATGTGCTAAAGTACCTGTTAGAATTGCCCATTCTCATTCAACTACTAATAAAAAAGAATGGAAAAAGAATTTACTTAAACAAGTATTAAGACCATTTAGTAAGTTATTTGCTACTGATTATTTTTGTTGTTCAGAATTAGCTGGTAGATGGTTATTTGGTAATCATGCTTATGATAAAGGTAGAGTATATTTATTAAATAACGCTATTGATTTAGATAAGTTTAAGTACGATGAAAAGATTAGAATTGATAAAAGAAAAGAATTAAATATAGCTGATGATCAATTAGTAATTGGACATATAGGAAGATTTGTTGCTCAAAAGAATCATACATTCCTAATTGATATATTTAATGAAATATATAAAAGAAATAAAAAAGCCGTCTTAGTATTAGCAGGACAAGGCCCTTTAATGCAAGAAATAGAAGATAAAGTAAATGACTTAGGACTTACGAGAGCGGTTAAATTCTTAGGTCAAAGAAGTGATGCTAATGAATTGTATCAAGCTTTTGATGTGTTCCTATTACCTTCATTATATGAAGGCTTACCAGTTGTAGGAGTAGAAGCCCAAGCTGCTGGATTATTATGTGTTTTTTCCGATGATATGACTAAAGAAACTAAAGTATTAAAATCAACTATATTTATGTCTTTAAATGATCCAATAAATGAATGGGCTAATACAATATTAATTAATGCTAAGACCTTTAAACGTGGTAATACAGTAAAAGAAATAACTAATAATGGATTTAATATTAAACATGAAGCTATAAAATTAGAAGATAAATACTTTGATTTAATGGAGTGGTAAGACTATGGATAAAGTAAATAAAAATGTTTCTATACAATTACTTAGAATCATGTCAATGCTATTTGTAATTTTTGGATGTCACTTGTTTTCTGAATTAAATAGTACATTTCTTACAAAAACAACTCAATTTTTTAATGTTGGAGTTTTCATTTTTTTATTCATTTTTGGTTATTTATATGGAAAAAAGAATATTCAAGATTATAAAAAATGGTATATTAATAGAGCAAAAAAAATACTAATTCCTGTTTATATTTTCTTAATTATATTTTTTTTATTAAAACTTTTTGTAAACGATTTTTCTTTAAAATATTTTATAGCAGCTTTACTTAATTTAGAATATTATATTGGTGCACCTGTAGGAATTGGCCATTTATGCTTTATAACAATAATTTTAATATGTTATATATTAACGCCTATTTTAAAAAAGCAAAAATTCAATTATTTTGAAATATTATTATTTTTAATATTGTCAGCAATTGGATCATATATAAATTCAAAATTAGGTCAATCATTGTTTTATATTCTCACATACTTTTTAGGTATGCAGTATGTGAAAGTAGAAAATAAAATAAATATTAAAATTCTAGGTTTATTTTTCATTTTTTTAGTGGCTATAATTATAAGGCTAATTGGATTACGCTTCTTTGATGGTACTGTTTTGTATGATAGAATAATTTTTTCGTTGACACAAATGACAATATGCTTATGCTTTTTTATATTTTTTAACAGATATATACATTTTTCACCAAATAAATTAATTGATTATTTTGACTCTATAAGTTTTTATCTTTACATTACTCATTATATGTTTATGGTTGGAACTTTTAGGCTTATGGGTTTAACACAAAATTTATTAATAAATTCGATAATTACAATATTATTTGCTTATATTACTGCAGTATTGTTAAAAAAAGCTTCGAAAATTGTTGAAAGTAGGTTATCTATATGAAGAAAGTTGGTATAGTGTCATGTTATTTTAAAAATAACTATGGTAGTATGCTTCAAGCATATGCTACTAAAAAAATATTAGATAATAATAAAATACCTAATGAAACTATTAATGTTGATAGTAATATTGATTTTAAAAAAGGAAAAAGAAAGTACTATCTAAGTCAGATATTTAATTTTAGTTTTATTAAATCTAAATTTGGAATGATAAAACTTAAATTAGATAAAAAAATTGTTAAGGATTTAGGTAAAAATATTAGTATAAGAGATAAAAAATATAAAGAGTTTAGAAGAGAATTTAATTTATCAAAAGCTTGTCCTGATTATAAGTCATTAAGTGAGATGGCTAAAGAAAAATATAGTGATGTAATTGTTGGCTCTGACCAATTATGGTTACCTGTTAATGTAGTTGCTGATTATTATACATTAAACTGGGTACCAGATAATGTTAATAAAATTAGTTATGCAACTAGTTTTGGTATATCTAAAGTACCAGACAAATATGCAGCACTTTATAAAAAGTTTTTAAAAAAAATAAATCATTTATCTGTAAGAGAAGAATCTGGTAAAAAGATATTAGATAATTATGGAATTAAATCTAAATTAGTTTGTGATCCTACTATTTTATTAACTAAAGAAGAATGGGAAGATGTAGCTACAAAAGATAGATTTATTAGAGATAAATATATATTATGTTATTTTTTAGGTAGTAATATAGAACATCGTAAGTTTGCAGAAAAATTAAGAGAAAATACTGGATATAAGATAGTATCCTTGAATCATGCTGATGAATATGTTAAATATTCTGATGAATTTGCTGATATAATACCTTATGATGTAGGACCTAAAGAATGGTTAAATTTAATTAAGAATGCAGAATATGTATGTACTGATTCATTTCATGGAACAGTATTTAGTTTAATATTTAATAAAATATTCTTTGATTTTAGAAGATATAATCCTAAGAATAAAAATAATACTAATTCTAGATTAGATTCTTTATTAAATATTGCTGGTGTATCTAGTGAAAGAATATTAACTGGATTAGAAGATGTTGATAAAGTATTAAAATATAAAATAGATTATAAAAAAGTTAATAATAATATAAATAAATTTAGAGAAGAATCTAAAAAATGGTTATTAGAATCTATTAGTTATAAAGAAGAAGTATCAAAAGATAAATTTATTAAAATAGAGGATAAAGAATTATGCTGTGGATGTTCTGCTTGTTATTCTGTATGTCCTAAAAATGCTATTAGTATGGTAAGAGATGAAGAAGGTTTCTTATATCCTAAAGTAGATAAAGATAAATGTATTAATTGTGGATTATGTAAGAAAGTATGTCCTATATTAAATAAACAAAAATTTAATGGTTATGAGCAAAAAGGATATATATTTCAATATAGTAATCCAACTATTAGAAAAGAAAGTACTTCTGGTGGGGCTTATACTGCATTAGCTGAATATGTTTTAGAAAATAATGGTGTTGTATATGGTGTCGCTTTAGATAATTTTTATGTTAAAGATATTAGAGTAACGAATAAAAAAGAACTATATAAATTTAGAAATAGTAAATATGTTCAAAGTGATAAAAATGATACTTTTAAACAAGTTAAAAAAGATCTTGATAATAATAAATTAGTTTTATATAGCGGAACTGTTTGTGAAATTGAAGGCTTAAAAGCTTATTTGATGAAAGATTATGATAACTTAATTACAGTTGATGTTATTTGTCGAGCTGTTCCTAGTCCATTATTATGGAAAAAATATGTTGAATTTAGAAATAAAGCTAATAAGGCTAATAAAGCATTTTTCCGTAAAAAGGTATATGGCTACAAATATTCAAATTTAACTTTTGAAAATGATAAAGAAATAATTTATAAAAATGGAATTGATACTGATCCGTATCTTAGAGCTTTTTTTTCTAATATTGCATGCCGTCCATCTTGTTATGCCTGTCATTTTAAAAAGCAAAATCATATATCTGATTTAACTATTTGGGATTGTTTTGATGTAGATAAATATGATGAGTCTTTTGATGATGATTTAGGAACAACTAGAGTAATGGTAAATACAGAAAAAGGTAATAAAGTTTTTGATATTATTAAGAAAAAACATAAATATAAAGAAGTTGAAATTAATAAACTTGTCAATAATTTTCATCAAATGTTTAATTCCATAAAGTATAATTCAAGAAGAAATGAATTTTTTAAAGATTTAAATAACGAAGAATTTGATACAGTTATTAATAAATATTTTCCAAACTCTATTAAATGTAAGGTTGAAAAGTATTCGAGAATCTTTTTAATAAAAGTAAAATTATATAAACCACTATTAAATTTAGGTAAAAAAATAAGAAAGCGTGATTAAAATGAATGATGAACCGGTAAAAGTTTTATATTTTGTTGATCGAATGTTACGTGGTGGTATTCAAAGTCTTGTAATTGATTGGGTATCCAGATTTGATAAGAAAAAGATACATGTTGATTTCTTATTGCTTGATGATGGTAATAAATATGAACTTGAAGATACATTAAAAGAACTTGGGTGTAATGTTTATAAATTAAAAGGTATCTGGATAAGAAACCCTTTTGATTATATAAAATATGCTAAAGCAATGAACAACTTTTTTAAAAATCATCATGATTATAAAGTTGTTCACATGCATTCAACAAGTAAAAATTATATGGTATTAAAATATGCTAAAAAATATGGAATACCTATAAGAGTAGCTCATAGTCATGCTTTAGGATTTCAAACAACTAGTCATTTAAAGGTTATGATAGGAAATTTTTTAAAAAAATCACTTTTACTTTATGCAACAGATTATTTTGCGTGTTCAAATTTAGCTGGACAATGGTTGTTTGGCAACGATATAATTTATTCTAAAAATTTTAAAGTTATTCATAATGGTGTTGATTTAAAAAAATATGCTTTTAATTTGACAGTTAGAAATAAAATAAGGAAAATGTATAAAATTGGAAGTAATGAAGTGGTTATAGGACATGTTGGCCGCTTTGCAGCTCAAAAAAATCATGAATTTTTAATTGATATTTTCAATGAATATCACAAAATTAATTCAAATAGTAGATTATTACTTGTTGGTACTGGCATTCTAGAAGAAAGTATTAAAAAGAAAGCCCAAGATTTAAAAATAGAAGATAAGGTTATATTTGCTGGATTTAGAAATGATGTTAATAATTATATGCAGGCAATGGATTTATTTGTATTACCTTCAATATTTGAAGGCTTAGGTCTAGTTTTAATTGAAGCTCAAGCATCGGGTTTGCCATGCTTTACTTCTAAAGATGTTGTTCCTAAAGAAGCACATGTTTCAAACTTATTAACATTTATTAATTTAAACAATAACGCAAGAGAGTGGGCAAACATTATTAATAATTCTAAATTAATTAGAACAAATGTCAGTGAGAAAATAAAGTTAAATGGCTATGATATAAGTGAAACAACATTAGAATTACAAAATTTTTATTTGAAATAGTGGTGAATTATGAAAAATAATAATAAATATTTTAGTGTTTATATAGTTCTTTTGTTAAGTTTAATAGCAATAATATTTGGTAAAGTTGTTAGATACACTATAATGGAAGAAACATTAGTTATTCCTGGGATTGGTTGGAGTATGGTTGATGATATTAATGCTGATAATTATGATTTTGCTTCAACAATAAAGGATAATGAAACTGATGAAGCTAAAAGTAATGCCACAAAAAATGCAGGATTTATTTTTTCTAAGATTGATTTTTTAAATTTAGCAGATACTTATTATGAATATGAAATAATTATTTCGATAGTTTGGAATATATTTGTTTTACTGATTATTTTTAATTTGAAAAAAAATTATTTGCTTTTGGAAATGTTGTTTATTTTAGCTTCTGTTTCAGTTTTAAATGTTTTTGATTTTTGTTTGGCTAAAGAGCCAATTCAAATGCTATATTTTATTTTAATGTATTTGATTTTAATTTCAAAGAAGTCTCAGACATTTAAATTTGTAGGTTCTATACTTGTGTTTTTATTAAGTGCTTTAACATATAGAAATTATTATATTTTAATGGCATGTTTTATGGTGTTTACATATATATTATATAAAATTATTACACATGATGAGAAAGCAGTAAAGTTAGGAAAAACTTTATTTATATTTTTGGCTATCTATTTTTGTTACTTTTTTGCTTTAAATATTTCAAAATATCTGGCTAGTGATGCTTTTAACGAATTAATTAGAGTTAGGTTAAGAACCAGTACTGCTGCTAGTGACATGCGTGCATTATTTATGTCTGAAAATTTAGTTTTATTTACATTGGATTATTTAATAATGATTTTTAGAATGCTTATACCAATTGAGTTATTGAGATTAGGACCTAAATATTTTATATATGTTTTATATCAAGTAATGATTAGTTTTATTATGTTTAAAAGTTTAAAAAATGTTAAACTTATTTCTTCAGATAGACGTATAGCTTTGTTTATATATTTTGCATTTTTATTAGGGTCAGCGACTTTTGAACCAGATTTTGGCTCGTGGATAAGGCATGAGGCAGTTCTTTTTCCAATATTTATGATTATGGCTGGATTTAGTAATAAAGAAAAAACAAAAAATAAGGGAGAATGAAAAATGAAAAAAAATTTATTTATAATAATTTATAAATTAACTAAATTGTTAATACCAATAGTGTCAAGAATTAATCTAATTAAGGCAAGAAAGTATAATTCTATTACAAAAATAATAGAAAATTATAAACAAAAAGAATTATTTAATGAGAATACATTTATTGATAAAAAAATTTCTAGATGTAATTATGATTTAAGTATAATAATACCAGTTTATAATTCTGAAAAATATTTAAATAGATGTTTAGATTCTATTGCTAAACAAAAAACAAATTATACTTTTCAAGTAATATGTGTAAATGATGGCTCAACAGATTCATCATTAAATATTCTTGAATCTTATCGTAAAAAAATAAAAAATTTGTTTATTATAAATCAACAAAATAGTGGAATAAGTATAGCAAGGAATAACGGAATAAAAGCAGCTTCTGGAACATATTTAGGGTTTATAGATAATGATGATTGGGTTAACGAATTTTACATTGAAAAGCTGATGGATAGAGCTTATTCTAAAAATGCAGATATTGTAAAATGTAATCATGTTAATTACTCTTTAGATCTAAATTATGCAACAGGAATTATTAAACATAATGACTGTTCAATAAAAAAATTTGGCTTAAATATAATGGGATTTAAGGGGTATGTTTGGGGAGGTGTAATAAAGAAAAGTTTATTTGAAAAAGTAAGATTTCCAGAAAAATATTGGTATGAAGATATTATAATGAGATTTACATTAATGAGAATTGCAATAGGATTTGAATATATTGACGAAAATCTATATTATTATGCACTTCATAAAACAAATGCATCTAAAACATTATGGAAGAAAAATGATATAAAAACACTAGATTTTTATTATTTACTTGTTAATTTATGCAAATTAAATGATAGTTTAAAAATAAAAAGGGACTATATTTTATATAATCAACTATTATATGAATTAGGTGCAAATTTTTGGTTAAGAACTAGAAAAATGACTACAAAATTTAAAAAAACACTATTTATTTATGCTTGTGAATTAAATGATTTATATTATAAAAGTGATTTTACTAAATTTTATGATTGTAACAAATATCTATCGATTGCTTTTAATAATAGAAACTATTTATTGTGGAAACTTGTGTCTTTTCATATAATATGTGGAGTTCACATTAATTATGTAAAGTAGAGGTATTAGTGATATTTTATGAGTAAAAAAAAGGAATTATTTAAGGATACAATAATATTATTTTTTAGTAAAGCATTAACACAATTTATTTCAATAATAATGTTACCATTATATACAAGTAAGTTATCGACTGCTGATTATGGAATAGTTGAAATAGTCACAAATTATATTTACTTATTTATGCCACTTGTAACATTTCAAATAGAAATGGCCGCTTTTAGATTTTTAATTAACGAAAAGAAAGAAAAAAATCAGAATATAATTATCTCAAACTCTATATTTATGACGATTCTAATGATTATCGTTACTATTTTCGTAATAGCCATACTTAATAATTTTTTTAAGATTGATAATTTTATATACATTATTTTAATGTTTATTAGCATAACTATTTGTAATATTTTTATGCAAATTGTTCGTGGGCTTAATAAAACTTTAGACTATGCTATAGGAAGTATAATAATAGGAACTATAACAGTAAGCTGTAATTTTATATTTTTAAATTTTTTAAATTATGGAATTATTTCAATGTATTTATCAATAATAATTGCATATGTGTTGGCTAATATATATTTTTTATTTAAGTGTAAACTATTAAAAAAAATAAGCATAAAATTTTTAAATTTTAATAATCTATCAAAACTACTAGTTTACTCAATTCCGCTTGTACCTAATCAAATAATATGGTGGATAATAAATTCAATTGATAGAACAATTATTATGTTATTTTTAGGAGCTAGTGCAAGTGGAATATATTCTGTTTCACATAAAATACCGACAATATATACTAATGCATATAATATTTTTAATTTAGCATGGAGTGCTTCATTGTCAAAAAATATCGGCTCAAAAGATTATGATAATTACGTTAGCGTAACATTTAATGAAGTTTTCATTTTATTTGCAACGTTAGCATTAGGGATTATTGCAGTAGTGCCATTTGTATTTAATGTTTTAATTAATCAAAACTACCAAGCTGCATTTCTATATATACCTCTACTAATGATTAGTTCAGTATTTAGTGTTTTTGTTAATCTATTAACAAGTATGTATATTGCTTTAAAAAAAACTAAGAAATTGGCTTTAACAGCAATTTATGCTGGTATTATTAATACTGCTGTTAATTTAATTTTAGTCAAAAAAATAGGTATTTATGCAGCACCTATTTCAACAATTATATCATTTGGTATAATGGGAGTTTATAGATATATAGATATAAAAAAATATATTAAGTTAAGTATTAATATAAAAAAAATCTTATTAATAATTATTTCATATATAATTATATACATATTATATTTTAATGAAAACTTTATTTTAAGAATTATTTCGCTTATAATTAGTATAATAATATTTTTGATTATGAATAACAATTACATTGAATCATTATTCAAATTGTTAAAAAGATATTATGAAGTATGGAATGCTAAAAGAAAGCTTAAATTATAAATATATATTTTATAAATCTTTTTTTTTATATAATTTAGTTTGATAAAATATATACATATTTGTTAAATGTCTTAAATTAATGTGTTATAATTAATACAGATAAAGGTAATAATGTTTTTAATAGTATTAAAGATAATACTATATATAAGGAATGTAAGTTAGAAGAAATAGTAAGTGGTAATCCTTCTTTAAAAATATCTGGAAAATATCCAAGTACTAGAAATAATTTCTTTAAAGATTTAGAAATATATGATATAAATAAATTATCAAAGAAATATATTAAAAAAGTTTCTTTATATAAAAAAGTATTAGGTAAGGGTAAAAGAATAATTAAAAAGATATTAAGATACTAACATTGTTAGTATTTTTTATATACTAGGAAAAAACGTTTTTATTAAAAATATAAAAAAATGGTAGATATATTTTTCTCCTCACGCAAAAAAGTGATAGTGTTTTATGCATTATCATTTTTATATTCCATTGTATCTCTTCCACATCTAGGACATGTCATTATAAAATTTTTTTTAGGTATCTTTTTCAATGGAGTAAAACCACCACATTCTTCTAAAAGCCAACTAGGTACAGGATCTTCATATT
>CALWAK010000021.1 GCA_944373095.1 uncultured Bacilli bacterium | reverse complement strand
CAATATCTATTTCTTGATATACCCCAGTCAACCATATTTTCTAACCAGTTAGCAAATCTTTTTTCCCCAATATAATCTGGATACCAATTAATCTTTTTATTAGCTTCAATTATTTTATCTTTATAAGCAGTTGTTTTAACATACCATGCTGGTTTAGCATAATAAATTAAAGGACTCTTACAACGCCAACAATGTGGGTAATCATGGACTATTTTAATTTTCTTAAATAACTTATCATTTTCTTTTAAGTATTTAACTATTTCTATTTCTAGCTCACTATCAGTAACAAGTCTACCTTTCCAAGGTCCTTCTAAATAACATCCATCTTTACCTACAGGATTTATAAATGTAATATTATTTTCACGACATACACGGTTATCATCTTCACCAAATGCTGGGGCAATATGAACAATACCAGTACCATCAGAATCAGTTACATAATTATCTGCTAGTACTTCAAAAGCTTTACCATCAACTTTAACAAATGGTAATAATTGTTCATACTTAAGTCCCTTTAATTCACTACCTTTATAAGTTTCTAATACTTTATATTCATCACCTAAAACACTATTTGCTAAAGATTCACATAGTATAAATTTATAACCTTGACTTTCTACCTTAATATAAGTTAAATCTGGATTAACACATAAAGCCACATTAGCCATTAATGTCCAAGGAGTAGTAGTCCATACTAAGAAATATACATCTTCATCTTTCTTTTTAAAAGGTACAATAACCGTATTAACTGAATCTTGTTGATATCCTTGAGCTACTTCATTACTAGATAACTCAGTTCCACATCTTGGACAATAAGGTAATACTTTATTACCATTATAAACTAATCCTTTCTTATCCATTTCTTTTAATATCCACCATTCAGATTCAATATAATTATTACTACATGTAATATATGGATTGTCACAATCAATAAGTTGTCCCATCATATCAGTTATCTTTTTAACTTCATTTATATTTGAAGCAGTTTCACTATTACATTCTTTACAAAAGTTTTCAATACCAAAAGATTCAATATCTGATTTATTCTTAAAACCAAGTTTTTTTTCAACATTAACTTCAATTGGAAGACCATGAGTATCTAAACCAATTTTTCTTAATACTTTATAACCTTGCATAGTTTTATACTTAGTAAATGAATCTTTAATAGTTTTAGCAAATACATGATGTATACCTGGTTTAGCATTAGCATATATTGGTCCATCATAGAATACAAAATAATCATCATTTCTAGAATCTATACATCTATCTAATAAATGCATTTTATTCCATTTACTACTTATACTACTTTCTACTTCACTAGTTTTTCTTTTATCTAATTCTTCAAATTTTTCCATAGTTCCTCCCTAAATAAAAAAGTTCATATTATAAGGACGAACATTTCGTGGTACCACCTTACTTTATGAACTTTATTCACACTCTAATCTCTTAACGCGAGTAACGGTTACTTTTAATAACGCAATCCAAAGTGATCTATATAATTTTTATCTAACTACTATTTCACCAACTTAGTAGCTCTCTAATAGATGCCAATTATACCGTCTTTTTCATCTGCTTTACATTTCCTAGTATATAATAATTTTTTTAGTATTTCAAGCCTATTTAATAGCATTTAATAAAGTACTAATAATATTTATATTATCAATCGCACTATTTATTTTATCACTTACCTTTAGTTCATATTTATCTTTTAAATATTCACTAAATTTTTTAAAATTATTCTTATCTCTATTTAAATCTTTTATCCACCAAGAATTTTCTTTTAAATAATTATAATAATTCTTAGCATTTCTAATCTTATATTGTAAATCAAGTTCCATATTAATCTCCAAATAACTTATTTATAGGTCTAGGCTTAGTAGGACCTTTAGGAATATTATTTATATTACTAGCACCTTTATTAGTTAATTCTTCTATAAAACCCAAAGCTTTTTGAGCTGACTTAATATGTTCTTGTAAAGTATCTGCATCTATATTTTTAATAATACTTTTAAAATCAAAAGTACTAGATGTATTACTACTATTACTAGTTTTAAAATATGGATTCCATACTTTTATATCATCACCATATATATCATATATTTCATATAACTTTTGCCAACTAGTATCTTTATTATTTTTAACATAATCAATTAGTTCCGGATGAAGTCTAGCAAAACTTTTAAATTCTTCCTTCTTATCCATATTATCACCTAATATATATTATGCATAACTAGTTATTTTTTTCTAATATATTTTCTTATATTAATAGATTTAACTTCTACTTCACTTTTAAATTTATATCCCAAGTTGTGTACTTCATTTATAATGTTACTTATATTAACATAGTCAATTAAACCATTATATATTAATCCTTTATTGATATACTAATTAAATCGTTTATAGTATTCATATTTCCTCTTTTTAAAGTATTATAAGTATTTTACTTAAATATAATATTTCAATAGATATATTAGAATTATTCTTATTATCATTATACATTAAATAACTTATTTTGTAATTTATATAACTATTTAGCTTAAATAGTACCTTTTATATTTATCTATGTTAGACCATATTGATTAAATAATTAAAAAGTTGTATTCTTATAGTATGAAGATGGTGAGCATATGAATGATATAAAAAAATTAATAGCTAGTTTAACAGAAGCAGAAAAATTTCAATTAATTGAGTATTTAAAATTTGTAGTAAATGAAGAATTTGATAATACGTCAGATGATGTGTGTGAATGCTATAAATGTAACTCCCATCAAATAGTAAAATTAGGAACATATAATAATATGCAAAGATATAGATGTAAAAATTGTAATACATCATTCACAGCAAAATCTAAATCAATATTTGCAACTACAAAATTAAAAAAAGAAAGATGGTTAAAATATATAGAGTGTTTTGTTGATTGTTTATCTTTAAGAAGAAGTGCTGAGAAAGTTGGTGTATGCTTGAAAACATCATATTTTATGCGACATAGGATATTAGAATGTTTAAAGAAAAATCAAAGCCAGTTTATAGTAAATAAAGATGATAAATGACAACTAGATGAAACATTTTTAAGAGAAAATTTTAAAGGAAATCACAGTAAAAGCACAAGTTTTTGCATGCCAAGAAAACCTAGAAAAAACGGACAAGAAGCAAAACTTATTGGTGCTAGTAATGAACAAATTTGCATAGCATCTGGAATAAATGATACTAATCATGTATTTTTTGAAATTGCAGGTAGAGGTCAATTAACTAATCAATCATTAAAGCATATATTAGAAAATAAAATTGAAGAAGGAGCAATTATATCAACAGATAAAAGATCCAATTATAAAACAATATTAAAATTATTTAATGTAAGAGAACATAATTCATATCAATCAAACACAAAAGAAAATTATAAAAATTTAGGAAATATAAACTCATTACATAGTCGCTTTAAAAATTTTATAAAGCAAATGCATGGAGTAGCAACAAGAAGATTAGAAAACTACTTAGTGTGGTTTACGTGGATTAAAACTTTAAAAGAAATGAAAATAAAAATGAATTAATTATAAATAGTTTAAGTATTAATAAGTATGATACAACTATTAGAGAATACAAAAATACACCATATTTATATATGGAGTATTGGAATTCTTAATCAAAATGGTCTAATATAGATTTTATATTTTTCCATAAATACTAATATTATAAGTATTACATAATTATATTATATCCTTATTTATAAAATAATCTCTTATTAACGAGGTTTTCTCTTTAAATAAATTACCTAAATATCTAACATCATTTACAAATATATAATTTTTTGTAAACTTATACTAGCATCTCCTAGAGTTTTTAAAATATATCTATTAAAATGGAATTCCTAGGTAATATACATAATTTTTTGAAACCACTATTTATTTTTTATCATTAATATATCATAAATATTAGCACATAAGAGTTGGATAATTAAACATTTTTACTTCACATTACCAATGTTTAAAACATAATTTCTAATAATTCTATAAATTTTAAATTTTTTAATAATCAATTAATATTTTGCTTTAAGCAATGATAAATGGACTATTTTTTGTACCTATTCCAGAAGATATCTTTGTATCAGATTTTAAATTTATAACCGGTCTTATTCCTATTTTTTGAGTTGGTGATATTGCCCCTAAAAAGCCATTAGGAATATAACTAAGAAAATAACTAGTATTATCTTTTGATGAATAAGCAGATGGCGTCATTGTAGCTATATGAGAACCTTTATAAATATAATTTAAACTATTAATATAGCCATATGCATCCCCTGCGTACATTACTTCATCAGCAGTAATCAGACCAATTGGATATTTAGCTGCTTTATTTCCAATTGTAGCAGTTGAGGTTGTAAATAAATCATTATCTAAATTCTTACATTTAAAGGTCGGTTGCTTTGTATTATAAATTCTATTATAGCCACTATAGTATGTATCAGTATCATTGCCATACCCAGGTTTAGTTCCAGTATAGTAAAATATACTTCTATCATTGCAAAAACCAGAATTTGCTATATACTGCCCATATCCAGATAATTCAATATTATTATTATACCAATCCTCTAATATTTTTTTAACATTCGAATCCACTATATTTGCTTGAGTTTCCTTTGAACTACTATTTAAAACATTTCCATACATATATCCCACATAAGCCGGATTTTTATTATTAAGGTTATACTCAGACGTAGAAATAATTGAACCAGAACCAAATGCATCAGCATTACGTCCAACATAGATTAGTCTTACTGAACCATCGCCATTTATTCTTATTATTTGCCAATAAAAATTAGCAAAATATACGTAATTATTTTTTACACTACCTCGGTAATAATAAGTTGTGCCGTAGTCATCTTCTGCGGAATATAAGCCACGATCTGATTTATCACTTTCTAATTCAACCTGATTAAACTTATAGCCATTAAAAAAGTATTTTACCACGTCATACTTTGTTCCAGTTGTACTATTTGTACTTACCAAATTTTCTGATTTAACAGCTGTAACTTTTATAATATTTGTACAATTTGAAAAAAATCTATGAATCGTAATTTTATCATCTGCAGAAATAGAATGTGAATTGTTACAATAATAATAATCATTATCGTCATAATTTAATGTTAGAGCATCATAATAATCATAATTAACTAAATCGTAATATCCAGTTTCTGAATTAAAAACATACGATGTACCTAATAAAATTTTTGTGTCATCTTCAGTCACATCAAATGAAGTACCAATTAATGACTTAGCTGGCAAAATCGTTGATTCAACATTTATTATCGAATCAGAACTTATATTTTCTTGCCATTCAATCATAGGGGCTGGCTTTGTTGTATCAACCTCTTGTTTATTAACGATTTTATTAATTGCAGTTTGTACATCACTTACTTGATATTCATTAGCAAGTATTGCATCATGCAATGTAGTTATACCAGCTGATACTGGATCATATGATGTTGCAACTGCTCTTATAACTATTTTAGAATTAAATATTTTATTCATCGTTTCTTCATTAGGTATTGTATCTTCATCCATCCATAAACGTAATGTAAAATCTTCTTCCTCATCTGGGCCTAAACCATAATTTCCTAGTATTTTAGAAGCAATTGAACCTTCATAATAATATTCAGTTGTACTACTAGGTAAAGTATCTAAATTGGTTATAGCTTCATTATTTAATAATACCTTAATATATTTATTATGCAATGTTGACCCTTTTAATGTTTCTAAATTTAGAGTATATGACATATAACTGCTACAGGTATTTTTAACTGTAAAAGTAAATGGAGTTAATTTTTTACCATCCTCATCTAATAATGGAAAAGAATTTTGTAAACTTATTTCATTTTGTTCATTTTTTATTTCAAAGTCTAAACAACTAGAATTTAAAATATTATTATTAGGTTGTTTATCAGTAACTATAAATAAAGCATAACTTACTGATATAATACATGCTAAAACTAATAATATTCCTAAAGTAATTAATACTGGTAATTTCTTTTTGTTCATTACTTATCACTCTCTTTACTATATAACAATATTATAAGATTAAACTGATATAATTGCAAGAAATTAAAAAAGAACTAATATATTTTTTAAAGTGATAAAAACCTCACGAAACAATTTCATAAGGTTCTTCTATAGTACCATTTCCTGTTACTTTAACATCTTTATTTAAAGATATTACTGGTCTTATATAATATTCATTAGTTAATTTGCCAAGATAATCTATACTAGAATCACTATTTATAATAAAGTTATTAACTATATTATTTCTAGAAACTATTTTAGAAGTAGACATAGTCCACCAACTATTATTTATATTTTCATTATATAAATAATAATTAGTATTATTAAAATCTTTTGATCCTCCTGCATAAATTACTTCATCTATAGTTAATAAACCAATTTTTAAAACATCTATTCCATCCGTACACTCTAATTTAGGAGTATTACTTACATATATTCTTTCATAAGAATTAGTTAAATCTTCTTCTTCGCTTTGTAAATAAAAATTATTATCATAACAAAAATTACTAGTAGCAATATAATTATCATAATTAATTAAATTATTATTATACCAAATATCTAATACTTCTTTTATATAAGAATTAGATAAAATAGAATTATTTAAATAATTAGAACTATTAATACTTTTAACATATTTAGAACTATCAATTACATCATCTAATACTAATCTAATAGTATTATCCCCATTTATTCTAACTATTCTAAATAGCATATTATTTATTTTAACATAGTTATTATTAACATTACCTCTAAAATAATATGTATCCCCTAATTCATCTTTAGAAGAAATTAAACCTTCATTAATAGTAGATATATCTCCTAAAGTAGTTTGTATAGTAGATAAGGTATTATCTCTTAAAATAGTATCTTTAAAAGAATCTTCTATTCTTTTAGTATATTCTCTATAAGTTAATAAATCAGCACTAAATTCAATTGGATTACCAATATTTTTAATTATTATTGTATAAGTTAAAGTTTCTTTACTCTTAATTTCTTTATTTTTAATTAAATCAGTATCTATATTTTTTAATTTATTATTATATATAGTTTTATTTTCTTTATCTAATACTTTAATACTTAAATCACCAATATTATTTATATCCATAATAGATAAAGTAAAATTATAATTTTCATCAGTAATATTAGTAATAGATACTTTTTTTATAATTTCTTCATTTGTTAAAAATTCATCATAATCATATATATTACCATTTAAATAATTTATACTTAAATAATCATTTGATAATACTAATGTCTTATCATCATTTAAACTTTTTAAATAATTATTATAAGAAAAAAAGACATTAATAGACACTAATAATAAAATAGTAATTATTAAAAGTGCTAGTTTATATGTCTTTTTCATTATCCCAACCTTCTTCTATTATCAGTATATCAATACTTTTAGGATAATGCAAATGTTTTTTATAACCATACATTATAAGTAATCATAATCATTGAAAGTAATAATCCAATTACCCAAAATAATTTTACGATATCACGCTCTGCCCAGCCAAGTTTTTCAAAATGATGGTGGATTGGAGCCATTAAAAATACTTTACGATGAAATTTCTTTATTGCAAATATTTGGATTAATGATGATAGTGCTTCAATGGCAAATACGCCACCAATTATTGCTAAAGATAATTCATGACGAGTTAAAATAGCAATTGCAGCAAGTGAGCCTCCTAACGCAAGTGATCCAGTATCACCCATAAATATTTTAGCAGGATGACTATTATATAACAAAAAGCCAAGTAATGCTCCAACTAATACAAAGCAAAATATTGCTATTTCTTGATATCCAGAAAGCCAAGTAGTATTCCAGGCAATTAAGCCATAAGCTAAAAATGCTATTGCAGATAATCCACCAGCTAATCCATCTAATCCATCAGTAATATTTACGGCATTAGATGTTCCAACTAATAAAAATAATATAAATAAACCATAGGTCCATCCTAAATTAACATGTAGGTTTATTGCACTAATTGATAATACAGGACTACCTCCATTACGTATAAATATATAAAAGAATACCAAAGCAATAATTGTTTGCATTACTAATTTAAACATAATACTTAAACCTTTATTGTTTTTATAAAATATTTTTAGAGCATCATCTACAAAACCTAATAAAGCATAAGCTAAAAAAACAAATATTACTATAATTAAATTATAGGTCATATCTATACTTCCTCTTATCCATAAAAGTAATAATGTAATAAGAGTTGGTATTATAAATATTAAACCACCTAAAGTTGGTGTACCATCTTTTGATAAATGCCTTTCTCCTAATGTAAGACTTACCTTTTGTCCCAGTTTTAAACTCTTCATTACTGGTATAACTATTAAGCCAACTATTATTGCTATAATAAATCCTAACATCATAGCTAAAGCTGCTTTAGCAAGTATAAGCATAATTTCACACTCCTATACATCATTATACTACTTATCATTTATTTTTAATAAAAAGAAATTTTATATTTTACATATTATTTGTAAATCTTAATATATTTATAACAGGTGAATAATATGTTTTTTAAAGAAAAACATTTTCGTATTAGAATTATAGTTTTATTTGTCTTATTACTTCTTACTGCTATAATAATAAAAGTATTTTATATTCAAGTATTTCAATATAATAAATTAAATACTCTAGCTAGTAGTTTATGGAGTAGAAATTTACCTATCACAGCTGATAGAGGCTTAATACTAGATAGAAATGGTAAAGTATTAGCTAGCAATATAACTACTACTTCTTTATACTTAGTTCCTAATCAAATAAAAAATAAGGAAGAAGTAGCAACTAAATTAGCTGAGATACTAGGAGTATCTTATGAAGAAATGTATAAACATGTAACGAAGAAAACTTCGATTGAAAGAGTACATCCAGAAGGAAGACAATTATCTTTTGAAATTGCAGATCAAATAGATAAACTAAATTATGATGGGGTTTATTTACTTAAGGAATCTAAAAGATATTATCCCTATGATAATTTATTAAGTCATGTACTAGGTTATGTTGGAATTGATAATCAAGGTCTATCAGGATTAGAACTTGAATACGATGACGTTTTAACTGGAGAAGTTGGGGCAATTAAATATTATAGTGATGCGTTAGGTAATCGCCTAGAAATTGCCGAAGAATATGTTGAACCAGTAAATGGCAATAATGTTACTTTAACAATCGATTTAGATTTACAGCTTGCCGTTGAAAGAGAACTTGATAACGCCCAAGCCAAATATGATCCTGAACATATATTGGCAGTTGCAATGGATCCAAATACTGGAGAAATTTTAGCAATGGCTTCTAGGCCAAATTATAATCCTAATGAATATCAAACATATACTCAAGAAGTTTTATCAAGAAACCTACCTATTTGGATGATGTATGAACCAGGGTCAACCATGAAAATAACAACACTCGCCGCCGCTTTAAATGAAGGTTTAGTAAATTTATTTGAAGATAATTTTTATGATTCTGGTGCCGTTAATGTAGATGGTGCCACCATCCATTGTTGGAAAGCTGGAGGTCATGGAGCTCAAACATTTTTAAATGTCGTCGAAAACTCTTGTAACCCTGGCTTTGTTGACCTAGGATTTAGACTTGGCAAAGAAAAATTATTTGAATATATTAATAATTTAGGCTTTGGTGAAAAAACTGGGATTGATTTAAATGGTGAAGCCAAAGGTATATTATTTAATTTAGATAAAGTTGGTAATGTTGAACTTGCTACAACGGCCTTTGGTCAAGGTATATCTGTTACCCCTATTCAACAAGTTACTAGTGTATCAGCAATAGTTAGTGGTGGAACTTTATATAAACCATATATCGTAAAAAGTACCCAAACTCCAGATAATGAAATAATTTCTAGTGTTAATCCTACTGAAGTTCGAACAGTAATCACTGAAGAAACCTCAAAAATGGTAAGATATGCCCTAGAAAGTGTTGTTGCAAATGGTAGTGGTCGTAACGCTTATATTGAAAATTATCGTATTGGTGGAAAAACAGGTACTGCCCAAAAAGTAAATAATGGTACATATATGGTCGGAAATTATATTGTATCATTTATGGGGTTTATGCCCGCTGACAATCCTCAAATAGTATTATATGTTGCCGTGGATAATCCTAAAGGTGTTGTTCAATATGGTGGAACTGTTGCAGCTCCTATTGCTAAAGCTATATTTGAATCTTATATCGAAATAAATAATCTAGAACCAGTAAAAGATGGTATGCCTAAAGAATATAACTGGTTAGATACAAAATACTCAGTATTGCCTAGTGTTATAGGTAAAAGTGTTAAAGAAGCAAATACTATCTTAAAGGGATATAAATTAGAATACTCAGGTACCGGTAGTAAAGTAATATATCAATCACCAAGTGAAGGATATTATGTAAAAGATGGTACAACAATAAAATTAATGTTAGGAGATTAAAAAAGAACATTTTGATAAAAATAATGTTCTTTTTAGTTAGTTTTAAATATAGTTTGAGGAGAAGATTTTTCTACTCTTTTTCTTATAAAATATGCTATTAAAATAACAAATATAAGTATAAATATTAAAACCATTAAAATATATTTTATATATATTGGAAAAATATTTATTTTAATTGCTAGAATATCACTTGCTATATTATTTCCAAAGTATCTAATTCCAATAAATAGTAGAAAAGAAATTATATAGGATATTATTAACAAGAATAAAATTTCTACTATAAAGATAAAACTTATAATATTTTCATTTATTCCAAAACATTTTAATAAAGCAATATCTTTTATATGTTTATCGATACTATCTATTTCATAGTTAATAACAATAAATATAGAAATTATTGTAAATATTATAATAATAGCAATAAATATATTATATAAAAAATTAATTACATTATTTAAACCTATAATAGCATTACTATAATTAGTAGTTATAGTATATCTATCATTTTCTAAAGAAAATTCATTTATTATATTTTTTATCTTATTAAAATCTTTTTCATTTATAAATACCTTATTTATATAGTTATCAGGATTTAAATAATTAATAAAATCATTTACATTAACATAATAATTATCAGTATTAGAAAGACCTACTACTTTTAAATTTAAAGTTTTTTCAGAAATATTCCCCAAAGAATTAACTATATCTAGTTCTATTATTTTATTAAGATAATCAGCACCTAAGTTTAATTCTTCAAGTATTTTATTATTTATTACTATTTCACCTTGATTTATTTTAATATTATTAACATCTGTTAATAAAGTATTATTATCAACTAAAATTGGTAATTCTTCTAAGTAATTATTATTTGTATTACTATATTTAAGTAAATACATATTATTTATTGAATAATTATTAGTATGATATTCAAAGAAAGAATTATCTACATAAATATTACTGGCAACATTTTCTAAATAAATACTCATAGCATCATATAAACGTTGTATTTTAATTGGTAAATTATCATAATCTTTATTTAAATTAGTATATTTACTAGTATCAATATTGTATATTCCAACGATTTTAACATTATTATTAGCACTTAATGATATACTTCTTCCATCATTAATAATAGCATCAAAACTTTTTGGATAGTAATACTCATTAGAACTATCTAATATTCCATATCTTATTATTTGTTCTGCAACATAGGAACTTATAACTATTTCCGAACTATTTACTGCTTTTTTACCATAATCTATCTCTTTTAAATTTGCTATATCAATAAATGAATATTTTGTTAATAAAATATGAGAATAATAGGAATTAGTATCATTAGGATCATATTTTATCTTAGGGCTTAAAATCTCACCGTTATCAAAAATAGCATTTCCTTTAATTAATTTAGTACCTGTCATATTTTCAAGTGTACTTAAATCAGAATCATCAAACTTATTAGTTGAACTATAAGAACCATTTATTAGTTCATTCTTATTAAATATTATTGTACTATCTTTTTCAAGTTTCATAGTATCATAATGTAATTTTTTATAATCCAGTGATGCAAGTGATAAAAAAGACCACAAAAAGATAAAAGTAAAGGCAAGCATAATTACACTTAAAATCAATTTTTTCTTATTCTTAAAAAGATTACTTAAAGCAAAATGGATACAATTAAATTTGTTCCTGTATAATGGATATTGATTACTACTATATATTTGCTTATTATTAGTTACATTAATTAAGTTTCCATTATTTAACTCAAATATTATATCAGGTATATTATTTATTAATTCTAAATCATGACTTATAAGAATAACTAATTTTTTCTCACTTAATTTTTTAAGTAATAAAAATATTGTTCGTTTCGTATCATAGTCTAATGAAGATGTTGGCTCATCTGCTAATAAAATTTTAGTGTATTTCATTAGATTCCTTGCTATAGCAACTCTTTGCTTCTCTCCCCCAGATAACTTTTTAACTTTTACATTAAGAATTTCACTAAGGCATAAAAAATTCACTACTTCATCAAAATTTTCACTTTTACCAACAATAGTAATATTATCATATACCGTCATTTCTTCAAATAAATTATACTTTTGAAAAACAAAACTTACATTTTGTTCACGATATTTTTCTAGCTTAAATTCATCCAATTCAGTTAAGTTAGTATCATAAAAATATATATTTCCATTAGTAGGTTTATCTAATGCGCCTAAAAGATTTAAAAGAGTTGATTTACCAGCACCATTAGCTCCTTTAATTAAAACTAATCCAGTTTCAGGAAGTTCAAAAGAAACATTGTTTAAAATAATCTTATTATTTATAATTTTACTAACATTTACTACCCTAAACATACTATCTACCACCTATTATAATTATAACATTATAAACTTTATTTTCAATTGTAATATATTGTAAAATTAAAAAAGAACATAATTTTTTCAGAGTATTCTTTATTAATTAGTTTTAAAAATACTTTGAAAAGAGGATTTTCTATTCTTTTTCTTGTAAAATATGCTATTACAAAAATAAAACATATCTTGCATTGTAACTTTTACTAAATATTAATATAAAAATTGCAATAATTATTTAAAAATAATATAAGTTTAAATATTTATAATTAACAACTTTAAAAAAAATTTTTACAATCTAAATTATTCAAAAAAATAAATATAATATACAATATAGCCTTCTAAATACTCATGTTCAAAAGCAATTTTAAAATCTCCAATATCAATAACTCTTTGATCGTTATCTGTTAATATTCCTTTGGCATTAACTAAAATAATTTTATATAAATTTGGCAAACTAGTAATTAATAAATCAAAACTATTTCCAAGATTAACATATTCATCAAGATTTTTTAAATAACCTTCATTAGTTTCGATACCATTTATAATAACATTTTTAAGTATTAATTTTTCTTTTTTATCTTCATTATAAAATTGGTAATCATATTCTTCAGTTGTTTTTTCAAATTTAATATTTTTAATATTTAAATCATTATTTTTTTCTTCGATGTAATCAAAATTTTTTAACCATAATATATCAATTGTAGAATTATATAAGGCATTTCTTAGATTATAAATTTTAAAATTTTCTCCATTTAAAGTATACATATTAATTTTGTTTTTAATTTTTTCTTTAGCATATAAGATATCTTCATCGGTTATTGCTAAATCAGAGTCTTTGATTAACACATATGAATCAGTATAATCATAACCCTTTATATAATAATCATAGCCAGATTGACTTATTAAAAATTTTTCTCCAGAAATTTCATCACCTAATATAATTTTAAAATGTTCAAGCGAATTTAGTGAATTATCATTTCTATAAAAAAATAAGATGAAAACAAAGATAATAACCAGCAAAATAGAAATTGATATAAACAAAAATATTTTTTTAAATTTACTCATGACTGCTCCTTTTAATGATAAAAAATTGAATTATTGTTTCAATAACTATAATAACAATTATGATAATTAATAGTATTATTATATATTTAAAAAATAGCAAATTACAATATTTATTTAATAAAAATATTCCTAATAACATATATAGTATAAAATTACCTATATATATACCTATAATATACAATAAAATTATATAAGTATATATAAAATAAATTTTAGACAAATTAATGCCTACAACTCTATAAATTGTTATTGCCTTTTTTTGTTCATAAAACAATTGAATTAATTGAAAGATTAGAATAGCAATGGTTAAAATAAACAAAATAACAAAAATTCCTAATAAATTATTTTGAATTTTCGAATAGATATTTAAATCATTATTAGAAGTATTATTAGAATTGATTGCTATGTTACTTTCTTTAAACTGTGAAATTATATCATTAATATCTTTATAATCTTTTATATATAAACTAATTGTGCCATAGTATCCTTTTTCTAGAAGAGTTTTGGATAATAATTGATTACAATAAATTATATTATCCTCATAATCAGTGATTATAACATTTACATTAGCTATATCTAAAAATTCATTTTCATTTACAATATTATTTTTAGGAACTTTTATTGCTAACTTATTAATACAAAAATCTTCATAATCAGTAATAATATTAAAATAGTTATCACCAATTTGTTGATTTTGAATAGATATATCAAAAGACATAGAACTAACTTTATTTTGAATTTTTTTATAAATTTTTTCAAATTTATCATAGTTTTTATTTATTTCTAATATTAAGTTTTTATTATATTCATCATTTATAATTTCATCAATTTGAAAAAAACAATAAGTATGCGTAAATAAAATTCCTAACATTAAAAAAAATAAAAGAATATTAATAATTATAAAAACTTTAAAAGTCTTTGAATTTTTAAATAAATGATTATGTATTTTAATTAAATTAATCATATATAATATCCTTAATTTCCATTTTACTTATATTTTTTAAAACAATTTTAACAGCTAAACTAAAAATTATAAGTACAAAAATAAAGGCTATAGCAACTGTTGTTTTAGAAATGCTTATATTCATCAAGGCTAATTGGGGATCAGAATATAAAAATAATTCTAAAAATTTTGAAGAAACAATTATATTAATTAAATATCCTAAAACAATAGATATTATTGAAATGAGTAATGTTTCTGTATAAAACAAACTTTTTATTATGTAATTATCATAACCTACTATTTTCATTAAGCCGATATATTTATATTGATTTATTAATTTTCTTTTATATATGAAATAAGATAAAAAGAAAACCATAATTGTTGCTAAAATAACTGCTATTCCACATATTCTAATGACATCGTTTATTGTATCTTCCTTTATTTGCTTTACTAATACAACATCTAAAACACCTTCAATATTTTTAATTGAGTTAATATTTGTATTATTATCTAATTGAATATAAATAGGCATTCTTTCATAATCTAAATTTGCTTGATATTTATTATTTAAATTTTTTAGGGTTAAATGACTCACATAACAAATATTTGGATCAGATAAATCGTACGTTGCATCAAAAATTCCAACAATTTTCATTGGTATCTCATATTCACCAAGATATTTAATATTTAAGGGTTTATCAATATAATTTTTAAGACCTACTGTATTATTAAAATTATATCTTTGATTAACATATACAGGGTCTGGAAAGAAATTTGATGGGCAAATCATTTCCATTGAACCATCTTCTTTGAAATCACGTCCGTACAATATTTTTTTATTTCCATTGATTGTCCCAATCATTTTTATTTCTCCAGACATAATAGAAGATTTAAAATCATCTATAATAGCACTTCCTAAGAATTCATCATATAAAAAAGAATCTAAAACATTAGGATTATTTTGTAGTTTTTTTAATAATTCTTTTTGGGTTATAGTATTGTTATCAGATAAAACATATGCTAAATCAAAATCGTATGAATTATTTAACCATTTATCCCATAAACTATTAACGCCATTAAAATATGAAATACAAAATATAATAATAGAAGATAATGCTATATATAAAATAATTAAAACAATGTTATTTTTATTAATGATTTGCTTAGATAATAATTTTAAATATTTACTTATACTCATAAATTTTTCCATCCCTTAATTCAATTAATACATCACAATATTTTTTTATAGCATTATTATGACTAACAACTATAACACATTTACCATCTTTTGATAATTTTTTTAAAAGCTTAAATATAAATTGTTCATTTTTCTTATCCAAATTGCCAGTTGGTTCATCTGCTATAATAATTTTAGGATTATTAACAAGGGCACGCGCTATGGCAACACGCTGCTGTTCACCACCTGACATTTCTTTAGGAAAATGATTTTTTCGTTCCTTTAAGCCAATACTATCAAGTAAATAAATAGCCTGTTTTTTGGCACTATTTATGGTAAAAGATTTATTCAAATAGGTTGGTAGCATAACATTTTCTAGTGCTGTCATATTATCGTGAAGCAAAAAATTTTGATAAACTAAACCAACCTTTTCCATTCTAATTTTTGCAGCAGATTTATCATTATTTAAAAGAATATTATCAACAACTATACTTCCAGTATCTAAAGAAACAAATCCAACAATTGAATTTATTAATGTTGATTTGCCACTACCACTATCTCCCATAATTGCATAAAATTTTCCACAGTCAAATGAATAATTCAAATTTGAAAAAACTTTTATAACTTTATTTTGTTTAATATAACTTTTTGAACAATTAACTAATTTTAAAATAGACATATAATACCCCCAACTTTGAAAAAATATGGCAAAAGGGAAACACAGCTTTCCTTTTTAATAAGATTCAGATATCATAAACGATAAATTACATCAATATTATATTTTTACACAGTTTTATCGTTCACATTTGTAATCTTCTCTAGAGCATTTAATGATTTCAGTTGGACTAGAATAACTTGCTCTGCCATTATAATATATATATTTTTCATCTACTTTATTTATAGAGATTAACATGTAACTACTATTTAGTTTTGATAATAGATTAACTTTTTCTGTTTCACTTCCAGACAAAGTATATTCCAAGACTACTCCTCCTGAACATCTATTTATATAAAGCTTATTATCATAAAAATAAGTTTGTTTATAATTTTTATATGCTTCTATGTATGTACAAGAATTTATTGTATCAAGTAGTATATAATCATTATCTGAAACCTTATAAAATAAACCATTTATTATTTCTTCACTTGCTTCTGGTGTAATATCAGTCACAATATATTCATATTT
>CALWAK010000020.1 GCA_944373095.1 uncultured Bacilli bacterium | reverse complement strand
AATATACACCTCATACCAATTATATAATAATCATTATTCTTTATCAATAATGAAAAAGTGGATAACTTTATAGTTACCCACAGCATTATTAAAGGTTATAATTAGCAATTAACTAATTCTACTTCAGCGCCAGCTTCTTCTAATTGAGCTTTAATCTTATCAGCTTCTTCAGCAGAAACGTTTTCTTTAATATTTCCACCATTGTCAGCTAATGCTTTAGCTTCAACTAATCCTAAGCCACAAACTTCTTTAATTATTTTTATAACAGCAATCTTTGTAGCACCAGCATTCTTAAGAACAACAGTTTTATTAGTAGAAGCAGCTTCAGCTTCACCAGCAGCTGGAACAGCAGCTACAGCTACAGCACTTGGATCTACACCAAATTCTTCCTTCATTGCATCAACTAATTCTTTAACTTCAAGAATAGTCATTTCTTTTAACCCTTCAATAAATGTTTCTTTAGTAAATTTTGCCATTTTCTAATTTCCTTTCCTAAATTATTTTTCTAATTTTTCACTGTATAAATTCAATGCAATAGATAAATCTCTAACATATTGAATCATACCACCAGCAAGTTGTGTTAATAAGCCTTCACGAGATGGAATATTAGCATATTCATTAATTGCATCTAGGGAAGCAATATCGCCACTAATAATACCAATTCTAATTTTAGCATTATCATGATCTTTAGCAAACTTGCTAATTGCTTTAATAGGTTCTAGTAATTCTTTACCAAATACAATAGCATTAGGACCTTCTAAGAATTCATCTTCCATTTTGATAGATAATTCATCAAGAGCACGTTTAACTAAAGTATTTTTGTAAATCTTTACTTCACCATTAGCATTTCTTAAACTTCTTCTTAATTCGCTTAATTCAGCAACAGTTAATCCTTGATAACTAAAAAGTATTACAGATTCAGACTCTTTAATATTTTTAGCAATTTCGTTAACTATCTTTGTTTTAGCTTCAAGAATCTTTTTACTTGCCATAGAAATTTCTCCTTCTATTATATTTTTATAAAAAAGCTTTCCAATCGGAAAGCCTAAAAAAGTATAAATTTATACTTATATTAAGTTTTCCCTCGGTAAGATTTACTTGTATACTTACTGTCTTTGGTAATTGCTTTTCTAACAAAATTAATTTAACAAAAATTCAATTAATTTTCAAATGAATTTTTATCTACTTTAACGCCAGGTCCCATAGTAGATGTTACTGAAATATTTTCAATATAGTTACCCTTTACAGTAACAGGCTTTGCTTTAACAATAGTGTTATAAACATATACTAAGTTTTCTAATAACTTATCATCAGCAAATGATGCCTTACCAATAACTGTATGAACATTGCCATAAGTATCAGTTTTGTAAGTAACCATACCTTTTTTAATATCAGCAACAGTTTTAGCTGGAGTTGCAGTTACAGTTCCAGTTTTAGGATTTGGCATTAACCCTTTAGGTCCTAAAACGCGACCAATTTTACCTAAATTAGCCATCATATCTGGTGTTGCAACAATAACATCAAAATCAAACCAATTTTCTTGTTGGATTTTATCTATCATATCAACATCACCAACATAGTCAGCACCAGCTTCTTTAGCCAATGAAGCAGCTTCACCTTTAGCAATAACTAAAACTTTCTTAGTCTTACCAGTTCCATTAGGAAGTACAAGTGAACCTCTTAATTGTTGGTCAGCTTTTTTAGTATCTAAGTTTAGTTTAATAGCAACTTCTACTGTACTATCAAATTTAGTAATAGCAGTTTCTTTAACTAACTTAATAGCTTCTTCTTTAGAATATAATTTAGTACTATCAACTAATTTAGAAGCTTCCACATACTTTTTGCCTTTTTTCATTTTTGTTTTCCTTTCTAATCGTGGTTTATTAGCGGAATATATTTATAATAATTAATTTTCTTCTTCGTCTTTAACTTTTTCAGTAATTACTTCAACTTCACCTAATTTAGCATCTTTAGCAGATTCAGTCATTTCTTCTAACTCAGCTTCACGTTTTTTAGCCACAGCTTCTTCTTTAGCAGCTTCAGCACCTTGAGTAGCTAATTCAGCATCATTTAAGCCTTTGACAGCTACACCCATATTTCTTGCAGTACCTTCTATAGATTTCATAGCAGATTCAAGATCATATGCGTTTAAATCAGGCAATTTAATTTCAGCAATTGATTTTAACTCGTCTTTAGTAATTGTTGCAACAACATGATTAGCACCTTTTTCGCTACCCTTTTGAATTTTAGCAGCTTTCTTAATTAAGAATGGTGCAGGTGGAGTCTTTAATACAAAGTCAAATGTTCTATCATCATAAACAGTTATTTCACAAGGTACAATATCTCCCATTTTATCTCTAGATGCATCATTAAATTTAGAGCAAAAATCATTTAAATTAACTCCGGCTGGTCCAAGTACAGTTCCTACTGGAGGAGCTGGTGTTGCTTTTCCGGCTGGAATTTGTAATTTAATTTTCTTTACGATTTCTTTTGCCACGAAAAACACCTCCTATAAAAATATTTTAACGTGTAAGTGGTATAGGGCATTCCGCATTTCCCTCCCACTTAATGCAACCAAAAATTAATTGCACCTAGATACTATCATAAAAATAGAGCAATTGCAAGACAAAAATACAATTACTCTACTTTTAAATTTTTATGTTTCAATAAGAAAAATGTTAAAATTTATGCTTTATTAACTTGAAATAGTTCAACTTCAACAGGTGTTTCTTGACCAAATAAATCGATTAAAACATTTAAACGGCTATTTTCTATATCAATTGAATCAACTGTACCAGACATACCTTTAAATGGTCCATCAACAATATTAACTTTATCACCAACAGCCATTTCTGATTTAATATCTACTCTGCTCATACCCATATTACCAAGAATTTTATCTATTTCTTGAGGTAGTAAAGGTGTAGGTTTTGCTCCCTTACCTGATGAACCGATAAAACCTGTAACACCTGGTGTATTACGGACAATATACCAAGATTCATCAGACATATCCATTTCTACTAAAATGTATCCAGGAAACATCTTCTTTCTCTTTTCCTTTTTTTCGCCATCTTTTACTTCTACTTCAGTTGTTTCTGGAATTACTATTCTAAAAATATTATTTTGTAATCCCATTGATTCAATTTTTGATTCTAACTTTTCTTTTACTTTATATTCATGACCACTATAAGTGTTAACTACATACCATAACTTTTCCATTATACAAATAACCCCTTTACAAATGATAGTGCTAAATTAAGAAGTGCAAAATATCCTGATAATACTAAGCAAAATAATAAAGTAGCAAATGTATATTTAAATATATCTTTAAAGGATGTCCAAGAAACCATTTTCAATTCTGATATCACTGAACGAATAAATGAATCTTTTTTATTTTTTTTCTTTTCATTTTTATTTTTAACCATATTATCACCTCAAATACCTAAAAATAAAAACACCGTTTCGTGTCTAAATAAAATATACACTAAGTTACTTAAAAAAGCAACATTTTTATATGTTTTATCTATTATTTAGTATTTTTTTTACTTTCATTTTTATTCTTTGCATCGCATTATCAATAGATTTAGGACTTTTATTTAAAATAATAGCTATTTGTTGATAGTCTAAGTCATTTAGCATTAAATTAAATACTTCCTCTTCATTTGGACTTAGAGAACTTTTAATACGTTTTATTATGCTATTTATTTCTTCAGTTTTAGTCATCTGTTCAAGAGGATTATTAGCATTTTTATCACTTATTAATTCTTGCAAAGGTAAATTAGAATCATCATATGTATAATCAATAGATAAGGCCTCTTGTTCAATTTTTCTTTTTACTCTACTTGCTTTTATAATTGCAGCGTTAACTCTTCTAGTAACACATAAAGATATAAAAGTTTTAATAGATGCATCTTTATTTTCATCATACTTATCAATAGCATCTAAAAAACCAAACATAGCTTCTTGATATACATCATGATAATCTAAATTAAGTTTTTTTGTAATACCTATATATTTTTTTAAAATAGATGTAATTATGTAATTATATTTTGAATACATAATATCTTTAGCATCTTCATTATTTTCTTTAATCATCATACATAATTCAGAATCATTAAATTCATTATAATTATTAATCATTATCTATTTATCATATCATAAATCAAAATACCAGCTGCTACTGACGCATTAAGACTATTAACATGTCCTTTCATTGGTAAAGATATTATTTCATCACAATTTTCTCTAACTAACCTAGATAAGCCATTTCCTTCGCTTCCTATAACTAAAACTGATAAATCATTATAATTACAATTCCTACTAGGAACACCGTTTGCTTCGGCGCCATAAACAAAATAGCCATTTTTTTGGAAATCTTTAATAACGTGTACTAAATTTGTTACACAAGCTACCTTAACATATTCTAAAGCACCAGTTGATGTTTTAACTACCGTATCGGTTATACTAACACTTCTATCTTTAGGTATAATGATTGATTTTATACCAGCAGCTTCACAAGTTCTTATAATTGCTCCAAAATTATGGGGATCCTCTAAATGATCTAAAATGACAACTATATTTTCTCCAAACATCGTTTTATAATCAACATATTCATAGTCATCTATAATTGCAATAATTCCTTGATGATTTCCCTTTATCATACCATCTAAAACTTTATTATTTACTGATTCATATTTAACCTTTTTTTCTTTTATATTTTCTATAATACTTTTATCTTTCATAGTATTATTTATATAAATTTTTTTAATCTTACTTGGATTATTTAATAATTCATTGATTACGTTTCTACCAAAAACTTTCATAAACTTGTAATCCTTTCCATAATTTCTTTAATTCTTTCTAAATTATTTTCATAATATAAATACCCAATTAAACATTCTAGTCCAGTTGCAATCCGGTAAGTAACAATATCAGTCGCTTTTGACTTACTTCCGTGTTGATTTCTTCCCCAGCGAACTATATCTAATTCTTTATCAGTTAAAATTCCACTACTTTCTAATTCTTCATATATTCTTCTTTGGCTCTTAGCTGATACGTATTTTAAACTTTCCTGTTGTAAATCATGTATTTTACATATATTTTTATCTATTAAATACTTTCTAATAAACGTCTCATAAACAGAATCACCAATATAAGCATAGACTAGCGCACTCTTCATTTTTCACCACGGCTAAATATTAACACAAAAAATAAAAAAAATAAAGTTTTAAAAAATAACTTTACTTTTCTACAATTTTATTTATGATATCAAGTGATGCTCTAATACCATCTGCCATGGCTAAAACTATTTGATAAGTGTCTTTTTTCACTAAATCTCCAACAGCATATATACCTTTACATTTAGTTTCAAAATTATTATTAACAAGAGCATATCCATCATTATCTAAAATATCTAAATTTTTAATATAATTAACACTTGGTGTATACCCAATGTATATAAATAATCCGGATGTGTTTATAAGCTTACCACTTTTTAATGTTACACTTTCTAAATATTCATTACCATTTATTGCTTTTACTTCTTCATTATAAATAACTTCTATTTTAGGATTATTTATTACTTTATCAACAATACTACTAGTTACATTAAATTTATCTTTTCTATATATTATATATATTTTATTAACTATATTTGCTAAATATAAAGCCTCTTGTAAAGCAGACATACCACCACCAACAATACATACATTTTTGTTTTTAAAGAATGCACCATCGCAAACTGCACAATGACTAATACCTCTGCCTAACAATCTATCTTCATTTTCTAAACCTAATTTTTTTGCTACTCGTCCAGTGGCCAATATAATATTTTTGGTTAGATATTTATTTTTATTACTAATTATTTCATAACCATTATCAATTTTATTAATATCAATTACACTTTCAATTTTATAATTAATATTTAACTCATCAATGTGTTCCATCAACTTATAAGCTAAAGATGAACCAGTAATATTATTTAAACCAGGATAATTATCTATTTTATCAATATAATTTAATTCTCCACCTAACATATTTTTCTCTAAGCATAATACATTTAAGTTTCCTCTTTTGGCATAAATACTAGCAGCAATTCCCCCTGGTCCCATACCTATAATAACTAAATCAAACATAATTTTTCCTCCTAATAATTATTATATAAATCTTCGTATTTATCCTTTCGTAAGTCTAAAATTATTAAGATTATACCTGTTATTATCATAATTAATGACGCTATTTGAGCCATTTTAAAAGCACCAAACATCAATGAATCTGTACGCATACTCTCAATTATAAAACGACCTATTCCATACCATATTAAATAAATAGCACTTAAAAATCCAACTTTAATTTTTTTATTTCTTCTTATTATTAAAAGAATTATAAAACCTAATATACACCATAAAGATTCATAATAGAATGTAGGCTCGTAATATATACCACCTATATTCATTCCATCTATTATAAATCTAGGTATAAATTTTTCTTGTAAATTAAGTATAGTTGTTGCCGCACCATGAGCTTCACTATTAAAAAAATTACCCCATCTACCTATTGCTTGTGCAAGTATTAATCCAGGAACAATAATATCAAGAATTTTTAATAATCTTATATTATGTTTCTTAGTATATATAAATATTGTAATTAATCCAGCTATAATTCCACCATGAATAGCTAAACCACCATTCCAAAATTCAAAAATTGAAGGAATATCAGCTGCATACAAATTCCAATTAAATAAAACATAATATAATCTTGCACCAATTATTCCAAAGACCAATGTATAAAAAAATAAATTAAATACAAAATCAGTATCAATTTTAAATCTTTTAGCTTCTCTTTGAATTATAAAGTAAGCTAAAAATGCTCCAATCAATATAAGTATTGAATACCATCTTATTTCTATATTTCCAATACTAAATGCTATTGGGTTCAATATAATCACCTTCTATATTATTTTATCAAATTAATTTATTAAATTATAGATATTTTTTTAAATACATTCCAGTATATGACTTTGAATTCTTAATTATTTCTTCAGGTGTACCACAAGCGATTACTTCACCACCACCTGAACCTCCTTCAGGACCTAAATCAATTATATAATCACTAACTTTAATAACATCAAGATTATGTTCTATAACTAATACAGTATCACCATTATCAACAATACGTTGTAAAATAATTAACAATTTTTTTATATCGTCCATATGTAAACCTGTAGTTGGTTCATCTAAAATATATAAGCTTTTTCCAGTTGGCTTTTTTTGTAATTCCTTAGCTAATTTTACCCTGCCAGCTTCACCACCTGATAAAGTTGGGGCTCCTTGGCCAAGTTCTACATAAGATAAACCAACATCCATCATAATGTCTAACTTTTGCTTAATTTTAGGAACATTTTCAAAAAATTCTACTGCTTCTTCAACACGCATTTTTAATATTTCAGCAATATTTTTACCTTTATATTTAATTTGTAAAGTATCTTTATTATATCTAGTTCCACCGCAAACATCACAAGGCACATAAACATCTGGTAAAAAATGCATTTCAATTTTCTTTACACCATCACCATAGCATGCTTCACATCTTCCACCTTTTACATTAAAAGAAAAACGACTTTTTGTAAACCCACGCATTTTAGATTCTTTCATTTCCGCAAGCAATGTTCTAATATCATCAAATACTCCAACATAAGTTGCAGGATTAGATCTTGGTGTACGACCAATTGGATCTTGAGTAATTTGAACAACTTTATCAATATAATTCAATCCCTTAATTTTTTTAAATTTACCTGGCATTAATTTTGAATTAGGATAAATATTTTTAAAGACTGCTTTATAAACTATTTCATTAACTAAAGAACTTTTACCTGAACCAGATACTCCTGTAACGCAAACAAATTTACCTAATGGTATTTTTACATCAACATCTTTTAAGTTATGTTCTTTAGCACCAATAATTTCTAAAAAATGCCCATTTCCTTTTCTTCTTGTTTTAGGAACATCTATTTTTTCAATTCCTGCTAAATATCTTCCGGTTAAAGAATTTTTATTATGTATTACTTCTTCAGGAGTACCACAAGCGACAATTTCTCCACCATTTCTTCCAGCACCTGGTCCTACATCAACTAAATAATCTGATGCAAGCATAGTATCAGTATCATGTTCAACTACTATTAATGTGTTTCCTAAATCAACCATTTCTCTTAAAGACTTAATTAATTTATCATTATCTCTTTGATGTAACCCAATACTAGGTTCATCTAATACATACAAAACACCACTTAATTTAGACCCAATTTGGGTAGCAAGTCTGATGCGTTGTAATTCTCCTCCAGATAAAGACCCAGCCATTCTATCTAGTGTTAAATAATCTAATCCAACATTTTTTAAAAATTCTAAACGGTTAATTATTTCCTTAATAATTAATTTACTTATTTCTTGCTGTTCTTTATTTAATTTTAAATTCTTAATAAATTCTAGTAATTCACCAATGCTCATTTGAGTCATTTGATAAATATTTTTCTTGTTTATAAAAACATTTAAAACACTTTCTTTTAATCTAGCGCCATGACAAGTAGGACAATCAAGTTCCATCATATACATATCAAGCCATTCTCTTATCCAATTACTAGTAGTTTCAATATATCTTCTTTCTAAATTGTTAATAATTCCTTCATAATATCCAGTTGATATTCTTTTATTACCATTTTTAGAAGTATATTCAAACTTTAATGGCTCTAATGAACCATAAAACACTATATCTTTTTCTTTTTTAGTTAATTGTTTAAAAGGTTTATCCATGTCTATATGATAAAAATCACATGCAGTTTTTACATCAGTATAAAAGATATTTTGATCATCACTCATTGTTTTTATAGCACCTTCATTTATTGATAAATTATCATCAGGAACTAATAAATCTTTTGATATAGCTTTTTTAAAACCAAGACCCTTACAATCTGGGCAAGCGCCAAAAGGAGCATTAAAGGAAAACATTCTTGGCTCTAAGTCTGGCATAGAATAATTACAATTTATACACGCATATTTTTCACTCCATAATATTTCTTCGCCATCGATTATATGAATTAAGACCATTCCATCTGCTAAATGAGTTGATGTTTCAATTGCTTCAAATACTCTACTTCTTTCGTTTTCATTTAAAACGATTCTATCTATTATTACTTCAATCGTATCTTTAATATTTTTATCCAAAACTATATCTTCATCTAGACTACGTATTTCTCCATTTAAACGTATTCTAGTATATCCTTCTTTTCTTAAATCATCTAATAACTCCTTATGAGCACCTTTTTCATCACGTACAACTGGTGCCATAATTTCTAATTTAGTCCCCATAGGAAACTCCATAACTTTATTAGTCATTTCATCTATGCTTTGATGAATAATAGGTTCATGATGGTTTGGACAATAAGGAATACCAATTCTAGCATATAAAAGTTTTAAATAATCATATATTTCTGTTACAGTTCCTACAGTACTTCTTGGATTATTATTAGTAGTTTTCTGATCAATTGCAATACTAGGACTTAAGCCTTCAATGGAATCAACATCAGGTTTATCAGAATTTCCTAAAAATTGTCTAGCATAACTAGATAGACTTTCCACAAATCTTCTTTGCCCTTCCGCAAAAATCGTATCGAAAGCTAATGAGCTCTTCCCAGATCCAGATACACCAGTCATAACAATTAAAGAATTTTTTGGTAAATCTAAATCAACATTTTTTAAATTATTTTCTCTTGCTCCTCTTATTATTATCTTATCTTTTTCCATAATAAACCTCACTTTTTGAATGCTATTCTATCATAAAAATCACAATGACGACACATTTCTTCTATTTTTTTATTATTTTTAAAACTTTCTAATAATTCTTTAGCCTTCTTAGAATTTAATATATCTTCAAGTTGTTCTTTATATACATTTCCTAAACAAAGATTTCCATTATAATCTAGACAACATGGAACAACACTTCCATCTACTAATATTCCAATATGAGTTCTTAGTGCCATACAACTACCACATTCATTGTAATAACTATTATTAATATCCGGCCAATTAAATAATGTTGCATAATCAACATACAAATTATCTTTAATTTTAGTATTACCATTAACACTAACTTTATAATAATCTTCTATTTTATTAATTAACTCGGTAGTAGTTTTTGTATTATTCCATACTCTAAAATTTACTATAGTACCTTTACTTGTAAATTTATTGACAACATCAATTATATTTTTTAAATAATCATCATTATCATTATTATAAGCCTGTAAAGAAATATTTAGTTGTCTTATATTTTTATTATTTTCAATCTTTTTAATAAAATAACCATTAGTAGTTATATTAATTTTAAAATATTGACTTGCATAATCAATAAATTCGTTAATATTAGGGTGTAATAAAGGCTCACCCATTAAGTGAAAATATAAATACCGAGTATATGGTTTAATTTTTTCTAATAATAATTTAAATTTATCAAAATCTAGAAATTCTTTTTTTCTTTTATTACCAGGGCAAAAACTACATTCTAAATTACAACAATTAGTTATTTCAATATATATTTTTTTGAACTTCATAAAAATCACTATACAAATTATAACATAATAAATCGATATTTTATTAGATATTTACTTATATTAAAATTTATAATATAATATAAATATGGTTTATATAGAGAGAGGTAAGATATGAATAATATAAAAAAAATAAGAATAAAAAGAAAAATTACTCAAGTTGATTTAGCTAATGCAATTAACGTTAAGCAAGAAACAATAAGTGCGTATGAAAGTGATAAAGCTCTACCAAGCTGTGAAGCTTTAATTAAAATTGCTGAATATTTAAATACTTCAACTGATTATTTATTAGGTCGTATTGATGATGATTCCCCTCTTACAGGTTATAACATTAAAAGTATGAATCCTAAAACTTATAAAATGTTAAATAACTTTTTAATGCTAAAAGATAAAGAAAAAGATGAATGTATTTGGTATAGTGAGGCAATTAGAAAAAGAGATTTAGTAGAAGCAGAAAAAGAAACAGTACCAGTTAAGCATAAAAATTAATTCTAGAATAAACTAGAATTTTTTTCATAAAAAAGAGGCTATTAACCTCTATTATACCAATAAACTCCTAATGCCGGGAAACCTTTTGGTTCAATGGAATTAGCAATAAATTTAGACCAAGATGAGTAACCATCTGCACCACCCCCTAAGTAATAGCCAGTAGATATTCCATAATGTAAATGCTGTCCAGTTGAACAATTATCCCAACCCCAAGTTTTTGGGCCGCCACCTACTGTACCAATAACAGTATCAACAGTTACTTTATCACCAACTGATACATTAATTGATAGTAAATGAGCATATTGAGTTGTATAAGCTTTACCATTGACATTATTATGAATGTAAATAATATTACCACCACAACTTGACTTTCTTGTTATAGCTGCTACTGTGCCGCTTGCTGTTGCATATATTGGTGTTCCCTCAGCATTTCCACCAATATCAATAGCATTATGAAATGATGATGTTCCAGAAATAATTACTCCACGATATCCCCAAGGAGAAGTTATTTTTCCTTTAACTAATGGTCTTAACCAACCAACAGATGCAGGGACACTTACACAATCAGTTAATAATTGAGTATCTGAAGTACAAACAGTTTGATAGTATTTAATTAAAGCCTCTTGATTTTTAATTTGCGAATCTATATCTTCATTAATTTCGTTTATTTCACTAATTTGGCTTTTTAAACTATCAAGTAACTTAGTATTTTTTTCTATTACTTCATCTAGTTCTATTTTTTTATTAGCGAGTTCTACTTTTAATTCTTCATTCTTTTTTATCAAATCATTTAATTCATTAATTTTATTATGGTAATATTCAGAAATTTGGGATACTGCTTCAATTCGCATAACAAAGTCTGTTGGTGAAGAAGCACCAGTAATGTATTCTAAATAAATATTTTCACTACTAGATAATTGATAATATTTTAATAAAGAATTAATATCTTCTTTAGATTTTTCAATATCTTCATTAGATTTTTCTATTTCAGCTTCTGCTTTTTCAATATCTTCAGTTATTTTTGTTTGTTCTTTTCTTGCTTCTACTATTTCCTTATTTTTAGCATTTATTTGACTTTGGGTTTGTTTTTTTTCATCTTCAGAATCTTTTTTCTGCTGTTTTAAATCTTCCAACTCTTCTTTTAAACCAGCAATTGTTGTAGCTTTACTTGCTGCATCAACTGCGAATGGCTCTAAAAAATATAGAATTAATAACAATAAACATAATAATATTCTTAAACTATTTTTTATCATATTTTTAAATACTTCCTTACAGCCCTAGAACTACCAAACATTCCAACAATACCACCTATTATCATAATTATTAATGAAACTTGCCATATTAAATTTGCAGGTTTAATTAATTCAATCATATGTGAAAATAAATATCCATCAAAATGATCATAAAATATAATATATCCATATATTGTAATTATAATAGGTATTATTGAACCTATAATTCCTAATATAAATCCTTCAATTATAAATGGTTGTCGAATAACTAAATTCCTTGTACCTACTAAACGCATTATTTCTATTTCATTACGTCTTGAAAATATAGTTAATTTTATTGTGTTACTAATTAAAAATGCTGTTACTAATATAAGTGCTAATACAATTACTATAGTAGCTTTTTCTAATACATCAAAAGCAAATACTATCTTATCTACTGTATCTTCTCCGTATTTAGCAGATTTTACTCCATCTAAACTTCTAATATATTCAGATGCTGCTGCTAAATCTTTAATATCTTTTACTTTTACAGTAATTGAATCTAATAAAGGATTAGTATCTAAATATTCTAATGTTGTACTAAGTTCACTAGAAGTTGCCTGCATTTCACTTTTCCATTCATCTTTAGACTTAAAATTTAAACTTTCATAATAACTCATGTTCTTAATATTATCTTCTATTTCTTTTTCTTTTATAGAATCAACATCTTCATTTAAATAAACTACAATAGTTAATTCTTCTTCTAAAGATTTAGTAAAATGATATAAATTAGATGATAGAACAATGGAAATAGAAACTAAAATTAATGTTATAGTTATACAAGTAATTGATGCTATTGACAAACTGAAATTTCTAAATACACTTCTTATTGAATCTCTAAAATTTCTAAATAATATTCTAAGCAGTCTCATGTACTTTATATCCCCCTTTCTCTACATCACTAACTTTTATTCCTGAATCTATAGTTACTACTCGCTTTTTCATCCGATTTACAATATCTTTATCATGAGTAGCCATTACAACTGTAGTTCCTAAATCTTTATTAATAGAATCTATAACTTTCATTATTTCCTTGGATGTATCTGGATCCAAATTTCCTGTTGGCTCATCACATATTAATAATTTAGGCTCATTTACAATAGCTCTTGCAATGCATACACGTTGTTGTTCGCCACCGGACAATTCTCTTGGAAAACATCTTACTTTATTCTTTAGTCCTACCATTTCTAACGCATTTAATACTTTTGGTTTAATTTCTTTAGAACGCATTCCAATTGATTCTAAACCAAAAGCTACATTCTCATAAACACTTAATTTTGGTAATAATTTAAAATCTTGAAATACTACACCTATTTTACGACGTAATTTATACACTTTACCATTTCTTAATTTACCGACATTTATTCCACCAACCATTACATCACCTTTAGTTGGCTTTTCCTCACGATATAACATTTTAATTAGTGTAGATTTACCAGATGCAGTAGTACCAATAATAAAAACAAATTCGCCTTTTTTTATTTCTAAATCTAAATTAGCAATAGCAGTAACACCATTTTTATATACTTTTGAACAATTTTTTATTTCTATAAACTTCATTTTTACCACCTTACTTCCTCATTATAACATGTAACTTTAAATAATCGAATAATCTTTTTTCTTAACCCCTCCCTTAACTTCATAGCAATCACTAATAATTAAAAAAGCATCTTTATCTATATTTAAAATAGTTTCTTTTATTAAATAATACATTCTAGTTGAAACTACTACCATAAGCATCTTTCTTTTCTCTTTTTTATATCCACCTTCAGTATCAAAAATTGTAACACCTGTTCCCATATTTTCTAAAATAAACTTACTAATTTCATTTGATTTTTTAGAATAAATTAAAAACATTTTACTTTGAGATATTCCTAAAATTATTCTATCAACAAATAATGCAGATATTAAAATTACTATTATTGAATAAATTAAATTTTGAAAACCAAATACAAAGCTTCCTAATAAAATAATAATGCCATTAGCAATAAACTGTGAATTTCCCTCACTTATATGGTTATACTTATTTATTATCTTTATTATTATATCACCACCACCAGTGGTAAATCCAGTTTTATAAATTAATCCAGTACATATCCCCAACAATGTACCTCCAAGAATTATAGTTAATAAAATATTAGAAAAACTTAAATAAGGAATTAAATAATTTGCCAATGGTTCAGTTAAAGAAATAAAAAAGGGATATAAAAATGCGCCAACTATACTTCTATATGTTTGTTTCTTATCCAAGGTAAAGTATGAAATTATTAGTAGAATCATGCTACTAATTAAAATAAATAAGGATTCTTTAATATTAAATAATTCTTTAATAATAACAGCTAAGCCACTTGTTCCTCCAATATTAAAATTATTTGGTACTATAAAAATATTATAATTTAAAGCAAGCACAAAAACAGCTAAAACAAAAATTATAACTCTATTTAATAATTTTTTTTGTTTAAATACCTGAGAAATATAATCATTATTTAAGTTCATATCATCACCTTATCATAAAATAAGTATACAACATTTTTTTTGTTTTGCATATATTTTATGGAGGTGAAATATATGAATGGAACATATTATCAAAATCCAACCTTTCCAGCAAATCAAAATAATTATGATGTTAACCTAGGTTCATCAAGCAATATTACTAATACATCAACAAGCTTACCTATGGAACAAAGTTATATTGAAAACATATTAAGATTAAATAAAGGTAAAATTGTTAAGGCTTACGTAAGCTTTCCCGATTCAACAGAATGGCGTAATAAAATTTTTGAAGGTAGAATTGAAGAGGCTGGAAGAGATCATTTAATAATCAGTAATCCACAAACAGGAGAATGGTATTTAATACTATTAATTTATTTGAATTATGTAACTTTTGATGAACGAATAAATTATAGTCACAATTACTCAGAAAAAAATTATTAAAAAATGTGTCACATAATGGCACATTTTTTATATTAAAGATATATAATATTTAAAATTTTTCTTTTCCCGGCCTAAAATTGTTTTATCACCATGACCCGGATAAATTTGAACATTATCTGCATAATCCATTATTTTATATAAAGATTCAATCATTTCTTCACTTGATCCAGTTGGTAAATCTACTCTACCAATAGCATCTTTAAATAAAAAATCACCAGTAAACATAATATTCTCTTTTTTAAAGTAGTAACTAATTGAATCATTTGAATGTCCAGGTGTTCTAATAATTTCAAAATCAAAATCAATATCATTAACAATATTTTCTTTTAAATCATAAAATTTTAATACTTCATTTAATGCTCCAATATGATCATTATGATGGTGTGTTATTAATACCCCAACAACATTTTTATTGTTTATATATTTATTAATTAGATTAAAATTATCGCCAGGATCTATAATTAATAACTTATTATTCTTTTCTAATATATAACAATTTTCTTTTAATATACCAACTACAAGCCTTTTTATTTTCATATTAACACCATTAATAATATATCATATTTACACTATAAATAATAAAATTTTATCTATAAAATAAAAGTTATGTTATAATTCTTATATGGTAGGTGTTTAATATGACATTTATATACGCAATATTATTAATTGTTATTATTGTTGGAATACTAGGAATTATCTATATATATAATTTTAATAATTTACAAGAAAATCTTACTAAAATAAATGAATCCGAAAGTATTATTGATGAAGAGCTAAGAAAAAAATATAACACTATTTTAAAAATCGAAAATATTATCCATGAAAATATTTTAGACACTAAAATTAACTTTAAAGATTTAGAAAAATTAAAAAAAGAAAATATTTCTACTTTTGATATGGAAAGAAAATTAAATGATACATTATTACTTATAGATAAAATTAATAAAGATTACATAGAGCAACTAAATATTAAAGAATATAAATTATTACATAAAGAAATAATAGAAATTGATGAAAAAATTATAGCAGCCAAAAAATATTATAATAAATATACCACAGCATTAAATACGTTGGTTAAAAAATTTCCTTCAAATATTATTTCTAAATTACATAATATTAAAGAAAGAAATTATTTTGATAATAAAAATATGAATGACGAAGATATCGAAGATTTTAAATTATAATCTCCAATCTATTGGTTGAAGATTATTTTTTTTCAAAAATTCATTAGTTTTAGAAAATGGCTTACTTCCAAAAAAGCCATAACGACATGAAAAAGGAGAAGGATGGGCGCTTGTTATAATAAGATGTTTATTATTTGTAATTAACTTTGCTTTTGACTTAGCAAAATTTCCCCATAGTATAAAAACAATTGGCGTTTCCTTTGCATTTAAAATTTTAATTATATAATCAGTTAAAGGCTCCCAACCTATATTTTTATGTGATGCTGGTAAATCTTTTTTTACGGTTAAAACTGAATTTAAAAGTAAAACCCCTTCCTTTGCCCATTTTGTTAAATCACCATGATTTACAGCAGGTATTTGTAAATCATCATATAATTCTTTATATATATTTTTTAAAGAAGGTGGTATTTTAACACTTTTATCAACCGAAAATGATAAACCCATAGCCTCATTTTCTCCATGATAAGGATCTTGCCCTACTATAACTACTTTAACATTTTTATAAGGCGTTAATTTTAGAGCATTAAATATATATTCTTTTGGAGGATATATTGTTTCTTTATCATATAAAGATAAAATATAATTATAAAATTTATTAAAATTAGGACTATTCCAAACTACTTTTAAAACATTATCCCAATCATTACCTATTATATTCATAAAACATCTTCTTTCTTTTTTTATTATAACAAAAATAGTACTACATGAGTACTATTTATGATAAGTTTCATTGTTATTAATGTAGTTATACAATAGATGTGAAACATTTCTATACATAAAAAAGGACTTAAGTCTTATAATTGAGTTATACCCAAAACAATCAATAAGAAAGGACTTAAGTCATGACAAGTATATCACAAA
>CALWAK010000019.1 GCA_944373095.1 uncultured Bacilli bacterium | reverse complement strand
CCTTTCTACATTTTGTTTGGCTATAACTATTATATCACGATTTTAAGCTTATCAGTCATAAAGTTTAACACAACTTAATAAAAAAAGAACAAGTTTGCCTAAATATAATATTAGAAGAAGTACTCTGTAGTTATTATGATTTATTTAAGAATAATAATATTACTCCTAAAATAAATATAACTAATATTAAAATCATAAAAGAAATAGATTTAATTTGTTTTAAAAGAATAATTGAAAATATAATATCTAATTTACTTAAATATAGTAATAAATCTATTTTTATAAAATTAGATGATAGTGGGATAATTACATTCATTAATAAAACTAATAAACTAGACAAGGTAAGTGTTGGAAAAATATTTGATAGATACTTTACAGTAGAAAGTTCAAAAAAATCTAATGGAATAGGCTTATCGATTGCAAAAGAATTAGTTATTTTAAATAGTGGTGAAATTTCTGCAAATTATAAAGATAATAAATTAATTATTAAAATAATTTTTAAATAAAAAACCCATTTATAAAATGAGTCAACTACCAATAATTTCTTCTTTTACTACTTACTACCGGTATGTATGGTAATAATTTTTTTAATTCACTTGTATCTATTTTAGAATACGTATCTCTATTATCTATATTAAATCCTAGCATTTTAAAAAATGTACTAACTTGTGGACACCTATCATAAGAATCATTACATCTTGCTAAGGCATAATCTGCTAGTGGAAAACCTAATAAAGTAGACTTAATTGCTACATTATTTTTATATCCAGAATATCTAGGATATATATTAGCACCATAATAATTTCTTCCTGATAATTCCCCAACATCAGAGCAATAGGTTGCAAAATATGCAAGTCCTACTATATAAATATCAAGGTCTTTTTCATCAATTTTTAAGGCATCCATAAATTCACACTGGGCTTCATCAACTGTGTCTCTTAAATATAAAGGTATATCAGTTAATTTTCTTTCTTCACCAGTAAATTCATCAACTATTTTATATTCACTAAATCTTTTAATAGCATCAACACCTAAATTTAATCCTTTAATATCTTCTTTTTTAACATCAATTTTATCTTCATATTTAATATTATCTAAATAATTTTCTAAAGATTTAGCCACAAAAAAGTTTGAAATATCAGTTTCATAGTATTCTATACCAACATTTTCTTTTAATAATTCTTTTACTAACTTTATTAAATCTTCTTGATAATTAACTAATCCTTTTTCATTTAAAGTATTTATTAATCTATTTAATAATTCATTTTTATCTCTTATTGTTTTAAAATAATTCTTATTGAGAGTATTACTACTTAATGTAGCAAAAATATGCCAAGCTTCATCACCTTTAATAATACTTCTTTTATTTGGTGTTGTTACATTTAAAATAAAATTGTTGCTAGCTTCATTATCTCCTTTAATAGTAATTGCAGGTTTATCACTTTCTTTTAAGTAGCCATTTATAGAACTGTTTTTTTGAGAAATTGTAATACGAATAAAATTTCTATAGCCAGTGAATTTATCAAATTCACTTTCTATTTGTATAAAACTACCATAATCACTTATATAAATACAACCAGGTAAATTATATTCATTATCTTTAAATAAAACAAATCTTCCATTATCATATTTAAAATTAGAATAACTTTTTCCTTTATCATCTAAATAAGAGAATATCTTATATATTTGAAATAATACAAAATCAGTTTTATCACTATGATAACCAAAAGTATTTATAAAAGTATCCATATTATTATTATATAAACATTTACAATTTATATAAGCTTCTTGATCACAATCCATCCAATTTATATCACTAAATTTCATAATACCTCTTTTCTTGTCTATATAATACTATAAACATTTAAAAAATGCGAAAAAATTTTATTCATATGTTATAATTTTAATAGGTGTTGCTATGATATTTTTTAAAACTAAAAATAATTCTTTAGAATATAAAAGTTTAGAAACTTATAAAAATAATATTATTAATTTAATAAATTCTGATAAGTATATTTCAAAAAAAGAATATTTAACTTTATTAAATTCTAATAAAGATATATATAAGAAACTAGTTTTAATGGAGGAAGAATCAGTTTTAGAATCATGGTGTAAAAAGCAAAATACTAGTTATAATGATTTAAAAAATTTAATGACTTTTTATTTAGATACTGAACAATTAATTAGTAATCATAATAATGATTTTATTAATAAGCATTTAATAATCGATAAAGAATATTTAGATAAAGTTTTATATAAGGATGATCCTAATATTATTTTAGATGAAGAACAAAGGAAAGTAGTTTTATCAGATGAAGATTATACTTTAGTAATTGCTGGTGCAGGAGCTGGGAAAACTACTACTATTGAAGCTAAAGTAAAGTATTTAATTGATAAACAACATATTAATCCTAATCGAATATTAATAATATCTTTTACGAAAAAAGCTACTAACGAATTACAAGATAGATGTAATAAATTGGGGTTGTTTGTAAAAATATCAACTTTTCATTCTATTGCTAACTCTTTAATATCTAATAAAGAAGAAGAACGTCATAGAATAGCATCATCTAGTTTAATGTTTTCATCGATAAAAAAATTTTTATTAACCAATATAAATGATGAAATTTTTATAAAGAAAATATTACTGTTTTTTGCTAGTTATTTGCAAGTTCCATTTAATGAAGATAATATTGCTAGTTTATTTAACGAATTAAATAGAAATGATTGTACTACTTTAAAATCTGATGTAAAAGAAGCATTGGATAATTATAAAGATGCTCAAGAAAAGAAAAAAATTACTATTAAAAACGAAAAAGTAAGAAGCGTTAATGAATGTCGCATTGCTAATTACCTTTATATAAATGGTATAGACTATGAATATGAACCTGTATATAATTATAGTTTTGATTTAACTGCTAAACCATACTGCCCAGATTTTTTAATTACTCAATATGATAAAAAAATATATTTAGAACATTTTGGCATATCAGAAAGTGGTAAAAATAATCGCTTTACGGAAGAAGAATTAAAAGAATATAAAAAACATATTAATGATAAAATATTGTTGCATAGAAAACATAATACTAAATTAATATATACTTTTTCTAAATATAATGATGGGGGTAGTATTCTAGTTCATTTAAAAGAAGAATTAATTAAAAGTGGAATATCCTTAGAACCTAAAAATTCTAAAGAAATATATAATGCTATTATTGCTAATGCTGAAGATAAGTATTTCAATAAATTTATTCAATTAGTATGTGTTTTTATAAATAGATTTAAAACTAATAATTTTAGTATATCTAAATTTGATGAATGGAAAATATCATTAACTGATGAGCGAACTAAGTTGTTTTTAGATATATGTTATCAATGTTACCTAGCATATATGACTGAATTAAAGAATACTAAAAGTATTGATTTTGAAGATATGATTAATAATGCTACTAATATTTTAGATAATATGATTTTAAAAAATGAAAAATTACCTTATGATTATATATTTGTTGATGAATATCAAGATATATCTTTACAAAGATTTGATTTATGTGAAAAACTTTCAAAATGTTCTAATGCTAAAATAGTGGCAGTTGGGGATGATTGGCAATCTATATTTAGATTTAGTGGTGCTAAAGTAGAATTATTTACTAAGTTTGAAGAACTAATGGGTTATGCAAATATATTAAAAATAACTAACACTTATCGTAATTCACAAGAATTAATAGATATTGCTGGTAATTTTGTTATGGCAAATGAAAACCAAATAAAAAAGAACTTAAAATCTAATAAATCCTTAAAAAATCCCATAACTTTAATAACATATGATGATTCAAGTGAAAAGGATGAATTTGGTAATGGACCAAGAGGAAGGGTTGCTATTGCTTTAGAAAAATCATTAGATATGTTAGTTAAAGAATATGGAAAAAATCAAAAAATATTATTTATTGGGCGTTATGGGTTTGAAGGCCCAGCATTAGGCTTGTTAAATAAAAATTTATTTACTTATCATAATGGCATTTTAAAATCAACTAAATATCCTGAATTAAAGTTAACTTATTTAACTGCTCATTCATCTAAAGGATTAGGGTATGATAATGTTGTTATTATAAATGCTAAAGATGCAATTTTAGGTTTTCCATCTAAAATCGAAGATGACCCAGTAATGAAATTGGTAATAAAAGATGACGAATCTTATGAATATGCCGAAGAAAGAAGATTATTTTATGTTGCATTAACTAGAACTAAAAACAAAGTTCATATAATTACTCCTAAGTATAAACCATCTTCATTTGTCTTAGAGTTAAAAGAAAAATATCAAAATATAATATTAGATGGTGGTTTATTAACACCAATTAAAATAATGAATAATGTATTAAAATGCCCTTGTTGTGGTTATCCATTACAAAGAAGGGTAAATAAAAATTTTAATATTAATGGCAAAATATGGGCTTGTTCAAATGACCCAGAAGTGTGTGGCTTTATTACTAATGACATTACTGGTGGAAAACTTTGTATAACTAAATGCCCTAAATGCGAAGATGGTTACTTAATTATAAAAACTATAAAAATGAAAGCTGGAACTGATCATAAAATGTTAGGTTGTACTAATTTTAAAGAAGATGGGACTGGATGTAATACTTATATGATGAGTAGAGATTATACACAGGATATTGAAGAGTTAAATATTAGGTTTTATGATGAAAAAACAGATATAAATAAAGTAACTATTTGTAATCATTATTTTAAAGAAATGGTAGATACTATAATTGAAATTATCAGTTATTATGATAAAAAGAAGATAAGTATAAGTCCTAATTTATTATTTGATATATTATCTGGTGGAAATTCTAAAATAATAGCGTTATTTAATCTAAATAAGTATCCTAAATATGGATATATATCTAAAAAAGACCGAAAAAAGTTTTATTTACTTTTTAATGCTATGCAAACAGAAAATATTCTTATTGTAGATGTAGAAAATTATAATAAAATTAAGATATTAAAAGATAAATTAAAAGATGTAGATTATAAAATAATTTATGCGTCAATTAAATTATAAAATATTTACCTAAAAATACATTTCGTGTTAATATTATAATGGTGATGCTATGAAAGATGCATATAAAAAAAGTATAGAAGAAGTATTTAAGGAATTAAATACTTCTGAAAAAGGATTAAAAACAGTAAACATAGAAAAACTGCGAAGAAAATATGGACGTAATGTTTTAAAAGAAAGAGATAAGAAGACTAAATTACAAATATTTTTAGATCAATTTAAAAATGTTATGATTATTCTCTTATTATTAGTAGGGATATTATCTTTAATGTATTCTATAATTAATAAATCTGATTTTTTAGAACCAATTGTAATATTAGGCACATCTATTATTAACTGTTTTATGGGCTTTTTACAAGAATCTAAAGCTGAAGATGCAATAGGTAAATTAAAAAAATATACAACGAGTTATGTTACTGTAAAAAGAAACAATCGTTTTAAAGATATAAATGCTAGTAGTTTATTAGTAGGAGATTATATAGTCTTAGAATCCGGCGATAAAATACCAGCAGATTGTCGGATTATAAAAAGTTATAATGCAAAAGTAGATGAATCTATTTTAACTGGTGAAAGTATTAGTGTAGAAAAAAATAATGAAATAATAACTCATGATGTTTTAATATCTGAACAAAAAAATATGATATTTTCAGGTACTATTTTAGTAAATGGTAAAATAGAGGCTGTAGTAACAAATATTGGAATGAATACTCAGTTAGGTCGTATTGCTAATTCTTTGAATAATGATACAGAGCCTCTTACTCCTTTACAAGTAAAAGTAAATAAAGTTAGTAAATTCATTTTATATATAGCAATTATCTTAGTAACATTTGTTTTAATATACAGTATTATAAATAATTATGATATTTTAACTATTGCTATGCTTTGTATATCGATGATTGTTGCTAGTGTTCCAGAGTGTCTTCCTATTGCTATTACATCAACTTTATCTATTGGTGTTAATCAAATGGCAAAAGAAAAGTCTATTGTTAGAAATCTAGCCGCTATTGAAACACTTGGAGCAACCGAGGTTATATGTACGGATAAAACAGGTACATTAACTAAAAATAAAATGGAAGTAATAAAGATATATTCTTCATTAAAAGAAATAAATACTTTAAGTGCTGAATTTAAAAACTGTATGTATTATTGTAACACTGCTCTTTTAAGTGAAAAAGATGAATATATTGGAGACTCTGTTGATGTAGCTTTAAAAAATTATTTAGCTGATACTAAGAATTTTACTGGTAAAAAAATATATGAAATACCATTTGATTCTGATCGTAAAATGATGAGTGTAGTTTATGAATTAGATAATAAAAAAGTATTTTATACTAAAGGTAGTTTAGAAAATGTTTTAACTAAATGTACTAAAGTAATAATTGATGAAAAAGTAGTTAAGTTAGATAAAAATATTGAAAATAATTATATTAATCTAGCTAATGAAATGGCAAGTGAAGCTTTAAAAGTATTAGCGTTTGCCTATAAAGAAGTTACAACTGAAGATTATAATACTGAAGAAGATAACTTAATATTAATCGGAATAATTGGGTTAAAAGATCCAGTAAGAGATAATATTAAAGAATCTATTAATGAATGTTTAAGAGCAGGTATTAGACCAATAATGTTAACCGGTGATAACTTAGTTACTGCTTGTTCTATTGCTAAAGAAGTAGGCATTTGTAGTAGTGAAGATGAATGTATTAATGCTAGTGAATTAAATAATTTAAATGAAAAAGAATTAATTAATTATATAAAAAAATATAACGTATTTGCTAGAGTTAGTCCTGAAAATAAATTACAAATAGTAACTGCAATTCAAAAAATGGGTAAAGTAGTTGCAATGAGTGGTGATGGCGTAAATGATGCTCCAGCAATTAAGTTAGCCAATGTCGGTATTGGTATGGGAAAAAGTGGTACTGATGTAACAAAAGATACTTCAGATATCATTTTATTAGATGATTCATTTCATACTATTGTAGTTGCTGTAAAAGAAGGACGTAGAATTTATGATAATGTAATAACTAATATTTTATATAATTTATCCAGTAATTTTACAGAAATAGCAATTATCTTATTTGGAATGTTAACCGGAAATACTATTATATCAGCTATTCATGTCTTATATATCGATTTAGTAGCAGATACACTACCTTCCATAATGTTAGCTTTTGAAGGCGCATCAACAAATATAATGAAAAGAAAACCTAATGGTCTAAATAAAAGAATATTTACTAATTTCTTTAGTGCTTTTCTAATAACATCTGTTATTTTAGAAACTTTGATTAGTTTATATGTATACTATCATTTTATCGATTTAGGTACTAATATTGCGCAAACACTAGCGTTATTCAGTATCATTATAAATGAATTTGTTTTTGCTTATAATTGTCGTTCTTTAAAAGAGAAGATATTTAAAAGAGGAATATTTAGTAATAAATATTTAAATATAGGTATATTCATATTATTTATTATTCAATTATTAGTATTCTTAACTCCTATAGGTAAATTATTTGGTTTAACTATAATTACTATTAATCAATTATTATTTGTAATATTTGTTAATATAATATCATTTATAATTATAGAATTATTAAAACCAAGTATTGTAAAATTATTTAAAGATGAATAGAAGGTTTATTATGAAACTAAGAATTAAAACAATATATATACTAATTTTTATAATAACTTTTCTTTTTTTATTATTATGTAATTATTTAAATAATATATTATTTTATATAGTATTAACATTAGTAATAATAAATATATTTATGTATATAATATCGGTATATTTTTATAACTTATTTTTTAATATAAGATATAATACTGATTCTAAAATAAAATTTAATTTAGAAGATTTTCCTAATCTAAAAAGAGATAAGTATTCTTTTAAATCTAATAATAATCAAACTTTAACAGGATATAATTATTATTATAATAAAAATAATATAAAAGGTATTGTTATTTTGGCTCATGGATTTGGTGCAGGAAGTAATATCTATATGGATTGTGCTAATTATTTTGCTAAAAATAATTACTATGCTTTTTTATTTGATGTTACAGGAACTGATGAAAGCGAAGGTAAGTCTATTAATGGCTTACCTCAAGGTATTATTGATTTAGATTATGCTATTTCTTTTGTTGAAAAAGAATTTAAAGGATTACCAATATTTTTATTTGGACATAGTTGGGGAGCTTACTGTGTTACTAGTGTATTAAAATTTCATCCAGAAGTAAAAGCAGTAGTATCCTTATCAGCTTTTAATAGATCACTTGATCTATTAAAAGCTAATAGTACTAAAAAATTAGGAATATTAGCTTTAATAGGTATTAATTATATAAAAATATATGAGTTAATAAAATTTGGTAAATATGCTAATTTAACTAGTTTATCTAGTATAGAAGATTATAAATCTAAAGTTATGATTATTCAAAGTAAAGATGATATAATGGTACCAGAAAAATATGGTTACGATATTTTTTATAATAAATATAAAGATAATCCTAGATTTAAATTTATTAACTTATTAGATAGAGGGCACATAAAAGTTTATTATAATAAAGATAGTAATCTAAATAAAAATTATGATAATTACTTTTTTAATAAACAACTTAGTTTTAAAAAGGAAGAAAATAGTAAATTACCTGATAATATTTATAAAAGTACTAACTCATTAGATGAAGAATTGTTTAGAGAAATAATAGAATTTTATAATATATAAATTACTGATTAAATTCAGTATTTTTTATGCTATAATTGTATTACAAAAAAGGAAAGGGAATGCTTTATGAAACAACAAAATATAAGAAACTTTTCTATAATTGCGCATATAGATCATGGTAAAAGTACGTTAGCTGATCGTATACTTGAAATAACTGGTGCTGTATCTAAAAGAGATATGAAAGACCAGTTGCTTGATAATATGGATTTAGAAAGAGAAAGAGGCATCACTATTAAACTTAATGCTGTTCAACTTCAGTATAAATATAATAATGATGATTATACTCTTCACTTAATAGATACTCCAGGGCATGTCGATTTTTCTTATGAAGTATCAAGAAGTTTAGCAGCTTGTGAAGGTGCAATACTTGTAGTTGATGCAGCCCAAGGAATTGAAGCTCAAACTTTAGCTAATCTATTTTTAGCTATGAATAATGATTTAGTTATTATTCCAGTTATAAATAAAATAGATTTACCTAATGCTAATATTCCTAAAGTAAAAAAAGAATTGATGGAAGTATTAGGGTTTAAAGAGGATGAAATATTACTATGTTCAGGAAAAACTGGTGTAGGAGTAAAAGAACTACTTGATGCTGTAGTAGAAAGAATACCAGCTCCTAAAATAAATAATGCGGGACTAACTAGAGCCTTAATTTTTGATAGTGCGTTTGATTCTTATCGCGGGGTAATTGCTCATATTCGTGTTGTTGATGGGGCAATACATGTTAAAGATAAAATTAAAATGATGGCAAGCAATGCAACTTATGAGGTTGTTGAATTAGGTGTAAATACTCCAAGTGAAGTAAAAAAAGACTTTTTAGTATCAGGTGAAGTTGGCTATTTAACAGCTGCTATTAAAGATATATCTACTGTTGCAGTAGGTGATACGATTACTATAGATTCTAATCCAGCTACATTACCTCTTCCTGGATATCAACCTATGAAACCAATGGTTTATTCTGGGTTATTTCCAGTAGAACCTAATAAATTTCCAGCCTTAAGAGAAGCTTTAGATAAATTAAAATTAAATGACGCATCTTTGGTATATGAACCAGAAACGTCTGATGCATTAGGCTTTGGCTTTAGATGTGGCTTCTTAGGTTTACTTCATATGGATATAATAATAGAGCGAATTAATAGAGAATTTGATATTGATGTAATAGCAACTTCTCCTTCCGTAATATATGAAGTAAAATTAACTAATGGGGAAGAAGTAATTGTGGATTCACCAAATAAAATGCCGGATAGATCAATTATTTCTAATATTAAAGAGCCTTATATTAAAACTAATATTTTAGTACCTTCTACTTATATTGGGGCTATTATGGAACTATGTCAAGATAAAAGAGGAGAATATATTGGTTTAGAATATATTGATCCAACTAGAGTAAATATACATTACTACTTACCTTTATCAGAAATAGTATATGATTTCTTTGATAAATTAAAAAGTTCAACAAAAGGATATGCTTCTTTTGATTATGAATTATATGGATATAAAGAAAGTGATTTAGTTAAAATGAATATTTTAATTAATGGCGAAGTAGTTGATGCACTAAGTCTTATTGTCCATAAAGATTTTGCTTATGCTCGTGGTAAACAAATTGTTGAAAACTTAAAAGAAATCATTCCTCATCAATTATTTCAAGTGCCAATTCAAGCAAGTATTGGCTCTAAGGTAATCGCCCGTGAAAATATTTCGGCTATGCGTAAAAATGTACTAGCTAAATGTTATGGTGGCGATGTTTCTCGTAAGAGAAAACTATTAGAAAAACAAAAAGAAGGTAAAAAAAGAATGAAGATGGTTGGAAGGGTTGAGATACCTCAAGAAGCATTCTTAGCAGTATTGAAATCGGATAAATAATAATTATTAGGGGGTAAATATGAATAAAGATTTTTTAATACGTCGTTTAATTTTTTCTACATTATTATTTTTATGTTTATTAATAACTTTATTACTTATATATGTACCAGGTTTTAGTTTATAAAATAAGTGTCTACCTAAAAAAATTAGATTTGTAATGTCTAAAGTAATGGTGTAAAATGAAGTTATATTAGGTGATAGTATGAAAAGTATCTTTAATAAAAATTTATTAGTTAGTATTTTTGTTATATTATTAATAATTATATTAACAATTTTAATTGTTTTTATTAGATTAGATAAACCTAGTTCTAGAACTTTAAGTAATCCAGTAATTACTTTATACGGAGACAATGTAATTAACTTATGTAGTTTAGATGATTTTATTGAACCAGGCTATGATGCCTATGATGAAATAGATGGGAATATAACAGATAAAGTTAAGATAACTAAATCTTCACATTTTATATATTATGAGGTAACAAACTCTAATAATTTAAAAGCTGGTATTGGTAGAATTGTCAAGATTACTGATGATGAAGCACCGTCTATTACGTTAAATGGTAATTCATTAATAAATTTAAAAGTAGGAGAAGAATTTAATGATCCAGGGGTAACTGTTAGTGATAATTGTACTAAAGATGTTAAAGTTAATGTAATAAGTAATTTAGATACAACAACACCAGGTAATTATGTTATTACTTATGAAGCAGTTGATAATAATGGTAATAAATCTCAAGTAAAAAGAGATATTGTTGTATCAGAAAAAGACGTTAAAACGGGTATAATTTATTTGACATTTGATGATGGACCAAGTTCAAATACTAATAAAATATTAGATATTTTAAAAAAATATAATATCAAAGCAACATTCTTTTTAACCAATAGTGGCAGTGATGATATCATATTAAGAGAATATAACGAAGGACATACTCTTGGACTTCATACAGCATCTCATAAGTGGGAAATATATTCCAGTGAAGAAGCATATTTCAATGATTTAAATATCATTTCTGAACGAATAAAAAGGCTTACTGGTGTAGATAGCAAATACATTAGATTTCCTGGCGGTAGCTCAAATACTGTTAGTAAAAAATATAATTTAGGTATAATGAGTAAGCTTACAAAAAGTGTTGAAGAAAAAGGTTATACTTACTATGACTGGAATGTAGAAGTATCAGATGCTGGATTATGTGCTTATAAAAGTAATAAAGAATCATGTGTGTTAAATAATTTTAAATCAGGTATATCTAAAAATAAAATAAATATGGTGCTACTTCATGATATAAAAAGTTATACTGCTAATGCTTTAGAAGATATGATTAAATATGCTCTAGATAATAATTATATTTTTAAAAGTATTGATGATACTACACCAATTATTCATCAACACATAAATAATTAAGGATAGTGATTTTATGCATTCAATTTATATACATATTCCATTTTGTTCATCGATTTGTTCTTATTGTGACTTTTGTAAATTCTTTTATGAATCTAACTGGGTTACTAAATATTTAGATAGTCTTAATGAAGAAATAAAAAATAGATATAATGACGAAATTATAGAGACTTTATATATTGGAGGTGGTACACCTTCATGCTTAGATAATAAATCTTTAAAAAAATTAATGGATATATGTAAAATATTTAATTTAAATGAAAAATATGAATTTACTTTTGAATGTAATATAAATGATCTTACAGAAGAAAAACTACATATTTTAAAATCTAGCGGAGTAAATAGATTAAGTATTGGTATTGAGTCATTTGATAAGAAAAAATTAAAATTTATGGAGAGAACTTGTGATTATGATGATGTTTTAGAAAAAATAAATTTATGTCGTAATTTTGATTTTAATAATATAAATGTAGATTTAATGTACGCTATACCAGGTGAAAATATGCGTATTTTAAAACAAGATTTAAAAAAGATATTATCTTTAGATGTTGAACATATTAGTACTTATTCATTAATAATTGAAGAACATACTAAAATACATAATAAACATGTAGAAACTATTAGAGAAGAATTAGATACTAAAATGTATAAATATATAGTTAAAACTTTAAAAGCAAATGGCTATGATCATTATGAAGTTTCTAATTTTTGTAAACCTAATAAATATTCACGTCATAACATGAATTGTTGGAAGAATAAAGAGTATTTTGGTTTTGGCTGCGGTGCTTCTGGTTATATAGGTAATGTGCGTTATACAAACACTTTAAGTATTACTAGTTATTTAAAAAATAAGATTAAGTATAAAGAAGAATTATTAAGTTTAAAAGATGTAATGGATAATGAAATTATGTTAGGTTTAAGATTAGCAAGTGGTATTAATTTACAAGAATTTTTTGATAAATACGAAGTTAATTTACAAGAAGTTTATAATATAAAACCATTATTAAAAAATAAAGAATTAATATATAAAGATGGTAATATCTTTATTAATCCTAAATATATATATGTAATGAATGAAATACTTATTAAAATTATATAATAATTTATTTATTTAAAACATATATCTAATTAGGTGATAAAATGTTTATAGCCCATCGTGGAAAAGTAAGTAGTACTGCAAAAGAAAATACAATTGATGCATTTAAAGATGCAATTAACGATAAGAAATATCATGGATTCGAACTAGATATAAGACAAAGTTTAGATAAAAAAATAGTTGTAGTCCATGATATTTTTATTGGAACAAATTTAGTAAGTAAAATGACTTATAATGAACTAAAAAAATATGATATACCTTTGTTAGAAGATGTATTAAAATTAGATACTGATAAAATAATTTTAATAGAAATTAAAGATGAAAAAATTAATTTAGATGATTTAGTAATTTTATTTAATAAATATAATAATAAAAATATCTATGTAATGAGTTTTAATAATAAAGTAATACAAGAACTTATTAATAAAAAAAGTAATGTAAAATGTGGGATCTTACACTATATATTTAATAGAGAATTATCATATAATGAATATGATTTTATTTGTATTTTAAATGATTTTTTAACTGATACTATAATTAATTATTTTGAAAGAAAAAAAATAACAGTATTTAGTTATGGTATTATTGGTAACTATATTAATCCAGTTGATAATGTATATTATATTATTGATAATAAGATATAAAAATGTTAAAATACTAATAGAAAATAAAGAGGTGTGCCATGAATCATGATAATGAAGAATTAAATAATACTAAAGCATTAGATGATTTAAATAATATAATTAATCAAAATAAGGAAGATATAAAAACTAATATAGATGAAATAATAAATATAGAAAGTAAAGAAGACATATATAATACTATTACAAGTGATGAAGTAGTTATAAATAATGATATAGAAAAAGAAGAATCTTTTTTTGATAAATTAAAAAAGATGCCTAGAAAAAATAAAATTATAATAGTAATTATAATTATTTTAATGTTAATATTGATAACTTTGGGTATAGTATTTTTAATAAATAAAGAGGATCAAACTGAAAAGCTAGATCCAACACCACCAGTAAACGTAATAGTTGATAATGGAAATTATCGATATAATAATGGAATATTAGAATTTTTGGATTCTTTTGGGACTAAAATAGGTGAATATACTTGTACAAATAAAGATGAAGAACTATGCTTTATATCTTATTTAGATAATAATAAAGATGATTTTAATACAGAATCTAATGTTAATGAAGATAATTCTTTAGTAGAAATTAAAAGTAAAATTTATCATAATCGATATGTATTTATAAATGATGGAGAAGATTCTAATATAATTTTATATGATGTTATTGAAAATAAAAAAGTAGATGAATATTTAAGTATTAAAACTTATGGTAATAATGATTATGTTATTATTAAAAATCTAGATAATAAATATGGGTTAATTGAAATAACTGATAATGAAATAAAAGAAGTTATTAAACCTACTTATAATTATATGGGTAAAATAAAAGATGATGATATATTAGTAGTAGAAACTACTCAAGGATATTACTTAATAAATTATGAATCTAAATATTTAACTAAAGTATCTAAAAATATTATATATGATTATAATGATAATTATATAGTTACTAAAAATAATGATAAATATTCTTTATATAATTATAATATGGAACTAATTAATGAAAATAAAGATTATATCAGTCTAATAGATACTACTTATTATTCATATGTATTAGATAATTTATTATATATTAATGATTATGAAAATTCTAAGTATAATCAAGATGGATATGAATTATATAATACTAATTATAAAGTAGTTAATATTTATGATGAAAATAATACATTAATAAAAACTGATTATTCTTATAAAATAAGTATCAAAGAAAATACTCTTAGTATTTATATTAAAGATGAAGATAATGTTATAGAAAAATCTCTAGATTTATTAGGCGGAATATATTCTAAAAATTTAAAATATTATAGCTATTTAGATGGTACTTTATATTTCTATAGTGATTTAGAAAAAACAAATTTACTAGGTAAATATTCATGTAATACTAAGAATAATTTAGCAAATAATGCTTTAGAATACTGTAATATTTCTTATGATGAAATATATGATGATAATTTTAAAAATAATGGTAAGGGAATGACTACTAATTTAATACCTGTTATTGCTAATAATTATGTATTTATAGTAGATAGTTCTGATAGAAGTGAAATTAAATTATATAATTTAAAAGATAATAAAGTAGAAGCAACTTATAAAGGGGTAAGTGTTGGTAAATCAACTAGTAATGAAGTAACTTTTATTGATAGTGCTAATAATATTATTGTTAAAAATAAATCAAACAAATTTGGTACTATTAGTATAAATAGTAATGGTGTCACTAAGAACTTAGATTTTACATATGATAGTATTGAAAGAATTGGAGATAGTATACTTGTTAAAGAAGATAATAAATATTATATAAGATATACTAATACTATCTCTAATGAGTTTACTAATAAAATATATGATTATAATTCTTCCTATTTAGTAGTAAAAGAAACTAATGGGTTTGCTATATATAAACAAAGTGATAATGAAACTAGTATTACTAAAGATAAAAAAATGATTAAGTTACTAGGAGATACTTGTTACTCATATGTAGATGAAGAGTATAAATTACATATTAGTTTATATGATAATACTTTAATTAATCATGAAGAAATTATATTACCTAATACTAATGATATATATAGTTTATATAACTCTTATACTCTTAGTAAATTAGATAATAATAAGATACAAGTGAATGTCTTTAAAAATGGAGAATTAGATAAAAGTTATACTATTGATTTAGTAACTAGTGAATAGAAAAGGAGTAAATATGCCAAATAATAATAAAAAAACATTATATTTAATAATAATTTTACTTATGATATTTACTCCTTTAAGTATTTATTCAACGATAAGACATTATCAAGATATAAATTATGTAGCTCCTACATGTGATATTAGATTAACTGATGGCTCTTGTTATAGTTGTATTAATGCCAATGGCTATTGTGCCTATGCTAGAAATTATCTAGAAGATAAAACTTATAAAACTAATTATTATCAAGTAGATAGTTATTCTTATGTAACTGTTAGTGGGGATTATGTATTTATCGTAGATACTAATATGACTACTGATGGTAATACTTATGAGGATAATGCTGGAGTTATTTTATATAATTTAAAAACTAAAGAGAAAACTAATGTTATGGGTATTAAAAATTATACTATAGGTATAAATAATGATTATTATATTGTAGCTAATTTGAATAATAAATATGGTATTTTTACATTTACTGATACTATTAATCCTATTATAGATTATAAATATGATTTTATAGGATTAATAAATAAACAAGTAGATCAAAAGTTAGATAGTTCTAAATTTGTTGTTTTAGAAAATAGTAATTGGAAACTTATTGATATAAATGATAATACTTTAACTGCTAATTTTTCTCAACCTATATATGATTATAATGATTCCCATGTAATACTTACTTTAGGTGGTTCTTATAAAATATATAGTTATTCTAGTAAACCTTTATCTGATGAATTATTTAATAAAGTAATATTAAAAGATAAATATATAGGTGTATTAGATTCTAGTAAATATTTTTATGTATTTGATTGTAGTACTGAACAAATAATATCTCAAAAGTATAAAGCTGAAATGTATGATAATTTAGTTTTAGATATAGTAGATGGAGAATTATATATTTATAAAAATGGGGAAGTACTAGAGAAACATTAGTACTTTTTTATTGCTAACAAATAGATTTTATTTTATAATACTAATATAGAGAATTGGGGACTTTACTATGAATAAAAAAAGTGGGATTATTAAAAACCCAATAATAAAAATTATATTAAATGTTATATCATGGACTTTTTTTGCACTACTTATTTTAGTTGCTGTATTTTTACTTTATTATGCAATATCTATTCAAGTTTATACTAAAAATGGGAAAAAATATGAACCTCCTATATCGCTTTATACAATAATATCGGGTTCAATGGAACCAAATATAAGAGTGTATGATGTTGTAATAGATAAAAAAGTAACTGATCCTTCGGAAATAAAAGTAGGAGATGTAATTACATTTACTTCGCCATCTTCACTAACTTATGGAGTTACTATTACTCATCGCGTTATTGCCGTAGATAACAGTAATGGCGTTTATAGATATAGAACTCAAGGAGATAATAATTTAGTTCCTGATGATACTTATGTAGAATTTAATAATGTGTTAGGTAAAGTAGTGTTAAAAATACCTCAATTAGGTAGAGTTCAATTCTTATTATTAAAAGCAGGTAGTTGGTTATTTCTTATTTTAATTCCTTCCTTAGGGGTAGTAATCTATGATATCTTAAAAGTCTTAAAATTAGCTGGTACGAAGAAAAAAATAGATAAAACATTAAGTAAAAAAGAAACTAATGTAATAAGTAAAGAAGAACAAGATAAATTAAAACAAGAAATAAAGGAAAGATTAAAATCTAAAGAAGAAAATAATGTTAAAGTAGATTTAGATAAAGTATTATCTAAAATAAACGCTATGGATAATCTTGAAAAGGAAGAAGATATTGAATTACCTATGGCTAAAGAAATAGATTTACCAATGGTTAAGAAAATAGATTTACCAATGGCTAAAATGGAAGAATTACCAGTAGTTAAAGAAAAAAAATTACCAAAGACTAAAAAAAATACAAAAGTACCAGATAAGAAGAAAAAATATAGAAAGAAAAAGGTTCTTTGTCAAATAGTGTTGGTGACAATAAATTTGATAAATGAATTAATATAAATGGGTGATTTTAAATCACT
>CALWAK010000018.1 GCA_944373095.1 uncultured Bacilli bacterium | reverse complement strand
AACTACTGGCTCTTTGCTAGAGATTACCAGGTCGGCTTCCCACCGACTATATTATATACGCCGAACTGACGCACCACATCCACACATAAATAATACCAATGGTAAAAATATAATTATTCTTTTTAGCACTTTCATCACCAAAATAATTATATCACGAATAAGATTGAACAAATAGATTTTAGTTTATATTACCTCACGATCTTACAACTGGTCGTTATTTGAAAAATGTTGATGACTTAAAGTTTTTTAATAAAACAACTTCTTTATAATGTTTATTTTTACCCAATTAAAAAAGAAGTGGTAAATACCTACCCTTCAATCTTTACACAATTATCAATTATAGTCTCATCATTTCCTATAAAAATATCTTTTATTCCCCCATTACCTTCAAGACTATTACAAGATGCTAAATATAATTCATTAGTATCATTTAAATTATTACCTTTTGCTTTATATAAGGCTGAACCACCATCATTCATAGAATCCACCAACTCCATACTCGCAATAATTTCATTCATAGATATAGAATTATTTTCTAATGCTTCTTTTAAATCAACCTTATTTCCATCATCATCTATATAATAATTTTCAGAAAATTCAGAATAAACCGTTCTTCCATCTTCTAATTTTGTAATCATAGTGAATGAATCATCCACAACATTACCTTCAACTGATAAAATATTTTTTTCTTTACATCCTGTTAATATCATAACCATTATTACTAATAAACCCAATTTCTTTTTCATTTTTTCCTCCTATTTATTATTACTACTTAGTTATCTTTTTCTCACATATAAAGCACTATTTTCAAAACATAAAAAACTATATTTGTTTTTTATTCTTCATTAATTATTTTTAATAGTACATTTATCCATTAAACTATCTTTATACTTTGCTACATAAATATCTTTTATGCCATCTAAACTATTACACTCTATAACATAAAAGTTAGTATTTCCATAATTACTATTTATTTTACTATCATATTTATAAATTTTTGAACCACCATCTTTTAAACCTTCTAAATATTCTAAACTATCTATAAAATTTTTTGTGGTAAGTTCTCCATCTATAATAGCAGAACTAATAGTATTGTCATTATATTTTGGATCATATGCAAAATTAATTAACCTTCCATCATCTAGTTTATAACTAATCGTAAATTCTTCTAATTCTGAATTATTAGAACATCCCGTTAATATAAATACCATAAAACAGAAAATAATTAATATTGTTCTTTTCATAATAATTCTCCATTTCAACAAATTATTTTTTATATCTTTACTATATCAATTATATCATCTTTAAAACAATTAGCATAGATTATTATAAAAATACTTTCATTAAGAAAGTACTTTTGTTAATAATTTAAAAACATTTATCCATAGAATATTCTTTTAATAAATTAAGCAGAATATTTACTTTTTACTAAGTAATTACCATCTATTACGTTACCAAACATAAATTTACCTAAGGCATTAGTATATGTTGTTGCTACCAATACTTCATTACCATTATCTATTTTATATAATGCTACTAAAGCGTTAGCAATTATATTACCTGCTGTATCTTTTATTATACCTGATACAGTATTATTTATTTGACCTATAATACTAGTCATTGATTCATTAGCTAAAAATTTAATACCATTGCTTAAAGTTATATTCATTTCGATAGATTGATATCCAGTTTTTACATATGTTACTATGTAATTTCCATCATCAATATTATCTAAAATATATTCACCATCGCTAATACTTTTTGCACTAGAAATTAATACTCTTTCGCCATTTATTTCTCTAAATAAGCTAATTTCAACATCACCCAAATATAACTTTGTTGCATTATCTCTAATACGTCCATAAATTATATTTTTAGTAATATCAACATTAGGAGTAATTGCTAAATCAATATTAGTTGGTATAGTATTTGATACAGTAAGTGGAACATCTAATGATAATGTATATCCTTCTTTTGCCGCAGCAACTAAATACATACCAATAGGTAGATTATCAATTGTATATTTACCATCTATAGAAGTTATTGTATGAGCATAAGGGATTCCATCTGAAGTAAACACTTTAACAGTAGCACCACTAACTGGTGTACCAGTGCCTACTACTGTATCATAGACAGTACCTGTAACACTACCGTTATTACTACTTGTTTCTTGATTTAAACTTAAATCAATATTTTCTTCATTATTATTTAAAATAAATTCATTTGAGACATTTAAATTTAATAATTCATTTTCCATTTTCCATCCCCAATATATTATATTCTTAAATATATATTAGAGATATTTCTATTGCCCATTATCTAACAAAACTAATTTACTATCTATAATTGAGTATAAATAAGTACTAGTTTTTTTACCAGTAATATATTCAATATATTCTTTATAATAATTTAATTGTTTTAAATAATTACTATCAGTAGTATTTTTTAATTTATAATCTACTATTATACAAGTATCTTCTTTTTCAATAAGTAAATCAATTATTCCATGTAAAGCTTCTTTTTCATTATAAATAAATTCATATTCTTTATATATATTAATAAAATTATCTAATATTCCAGTACTAATAAATTTACTTATACAATTTTTTTCAAACTCATTCATATTAGAATAATCAGGATTAGAAAAGTCAGTTATTTCAAATAAGTAATGCATTTTAAGACCTAATTCAATATTTTTCTTTTCTTCTTTATCATATATTTTACTAGCTACTTTAGATATTTTTTTATTACTTATAATCTCTTTATTACATATATAATCTTCTACTTGTAATTTAGTATTATTATTAATAATTATATTATCATTATTTACTTTAGTAAAATTATAATCTTTAGTTAAATTTAATTTAGAAATATCTATATTTTTAATATATTTATTTATATATTTATAAGTAGAATTAAGTATATCTAGAAAACTCATGTATTTTAGTCTAACATCATCACTAATGATACCATTTTTCTTATATGCTAGTTCGTTATCCATAAATTTTCCGACTAAAATCATTTTTTCTCTAGCTCTTGTTAAACCAACATAAAATAATCTTAATTTTTCTGATATTTCTTCTTTAATATATTTATTTTTTAATAATATTTTTAATATAGTAGAATTTATACTTTTATCTAAATATGGAGTTATAAACCCATAATCATTATCAAAGTAAAATTTTTCTTTTAAATCACTTATATTAAATTTCTTACTTAAACCAGTAAAATAGCATATTGGATATTCTAACCCTTTAGAAGTATGAATAGTCATTATTTTAACACTATTAGAAGCTTCTTTATTTAAAGATAATTTAATATCTAATCCACTAGCACTTACTTTATCTAAGTATTCTAAAAATTCATATGGTGTATAGCCGAAGTTAGTAGCATTAGTTATTATCTTTTCTATTGAATCTAATGTCACTATATGTTCTAAAACATTACCAGTAGTAATAATTTTATCCCAGAAATTAAATTCATTAATAATTTTATCATATATTTCAATATTATTTAAATCATCTAACTTTTTAGCTAATTTATAACATATTTCATATATTTTAGTTTCACTATAATTTCTTGTTTTTATCGTAGTTAATATTTCTTCATCACTTATACTAAATAAATAACTTCTAGCAACAGCCATATAAGAATATGAAAATAATTTACCAAAATCTTTCTTTTTTATTAATATTATTAAGTTATATATATTTTTAATAATAGATATATCTACTGAGTCACTTATAGTACTATCACGATAAATAGTAATAGGAATATTTAAATACTCAAATACTTTTTTATACAGATTAAAGTTTGTTGAACGATCCATTAATATAACAAAATCAGAATAATTAACTACTCTTTTTTCATTAGTATCTTTATCCATTATTTCATAGTTATTTTCAATTTTTTCCTTTATATCCTTAGCAACAGTAAATATTTCTATTTCAGTATCTGAAAAACTTTTATCTTCAAGTGATTCATAACAAAGTAAATCCATATTATAATTTTCTTTATTTACTAGATTGTATGGTTCTAATCCAAAGATCATTTGGTGTGATTCTAAGTATGATGCTCCTCCAATATTTTCATCCATAATTAAATTAAAGATTAAATTTATATTATCTAAAACTTCACTACGACTTCGAAAATTTTTATTTAAATCGATTTTAATACCTAAATCTCCTTGAGAATAAACTTCATACTTGCTCTTAAATATATCCGGATTAGCGTTACGAAAACGATATATTGATTGCTTTATATCTCCTACCATATAAACATTACTATTAGCTATTAGAGAAATAAATCTTTCTTGTAAATCATTAGTATCTTGATATTCATCTATTAATATTTCTTTATATTTATTTTTTAATAGACTACATAAATATTCATTATCTTCTAATAATTTAATAGCCAACTTCGATATATCAATAAATTCATACGCATCATTTTCTTTTTTAAATTCACTTATTTTAGTATCTAATAATTTAATTATATGGACAATAATACTTACATAATCTTTAGTTTTATATATACTTTCTTTTATTTCTTCTAACGTATTATAAGTAGTTAATTCTTTTAAATTTTTTAATATCTTAGATATTTCTTCTTTTATTTTTTTAGCTTCTAAAGATGCATCACGCATAATAGGTAATCTATCTAGATTATAAACATTAAATCTTATATTTTCATAAGTTTTACTACTTAATAAATTACTTAAAGTAGTATTTAATTTATCTATATATGTAGTATCAATATAAGTACTTAAATTATCTATTTGACTACTTATTTCTTTTATATTACTGAGTAAAATATTTACATATTCATTTATTAGTTTATCTATAGTAATATCATTATAAAAGTTATTTAGATAATTATCTAATAATTCTTTTTTATTATATAAGTTATCTAATTTATTATTTAAAGAGATAATACTTAAGAATATTTCTTTATCATCTTTTAAGGTTAAATCGTTTAATAATTTTAAAAATAAAGGATCATTACTTGCATATAAATTATCAAAGATATTTTCTAGTATTTCTTCTTTTTTTAAGGTAATAATACTATTATCTATAATAGTAATCTTACTACTTATATTTAAATATTCTTTAAATCTTTTAACTATAGATAAAGCAAAAGCATCAAATGTTGTTATATACGCTAAATCTATTTTATCTAGTTGTTCTTTATATTCAGGATAACTTTTTAATTTCTTTCTAATACGGTCTTTCATTTCACTAGCAGCAGCATTAGTAAACGTTAGTATTAATAAATCATCAACATTTATACCATTTTTAACATGCTCTAATACTCTTTCTGATAAAACGGCAGTTTTACCAGATCCGGCACCGGCTGAGACAATTATATTTTTACCAACTGTTTTTATAGCCATTTCTTGCTCTTTCGTCCATTTAGGCATTATCTTCACCTCCTAAAATATCTTCTTTTTTAGTATTTTTTAAATTAACTATATCTTCTTCTTTTAGATAACAAACTTCCCTAAATTTACAAAATTCACACCCCACTAAGACATTATCTATTCTTTTAGGATTTATATTAAAATTACAAGTACATATTGAATCAACTACTTCATCAATTTTATCTTCTACTATCTTAACAATCTTATCTATTTCTTCTTCACTTACTAATTTAGCATATCTAGAAAAGCCATTTTTAGTCATCGATAAACCTTTTATAACTTCACTTTTTTCATAGCTACGATCTAAATTACTTATTAAGTCTAAATCATCAATAGTATAACCATCTAATAATAATTTCTTTCTTAAACTAGCATCTTGATCTTTAGAATCAAGTTCTAGAGAATTTAATATTCTTTGTAGATAAAATCCAGTTATAACCGGATTATTTTTTAATCCTTTTTTAACTAAATATATATATACTGGTAACTGTAAATGTAATCCATAATTAATATTATCTAATGTAGTTATAACATTACCCGTTTTATAATCAATAATATTAGCATACATAATATTATCTTTTAACATATACTTAATTTTATCAATAAATCCTAAGAAATTTATAGATATATCTTTACTTTTATCAATACTTACATGTTGTTCAGTTAATACTTTATCATAATTACTATAAGATTCTTGATATTTAATAGTATCTATAACAAATTCTAAAGTAGAATATAATTTATCACAATAAAACTTTTCTTTATTAGTTAATTCTCTTTTTTCTAAATATTCTTTATAACATTTTTCTAAATCAAAATCAGGTTCATACATTTTACTTAAACAATAATGAAATAATGAACCTAGAAAAGCTGCAAATGTATCAACAAAGGGATCTAGTTTTAAAACATTTTCAATATAAAATCTAAAACCACATAAGAAGTAATTATTCATACTTGAATAAGATAAATTTATTTTATTATTTAAATATTCTTTTAATGTATTTATATTAACTTGTTGATATTTATTCGAATAAGTATTATATGATATATCTTGGTATGTATTATATAAGATATTTAAATCATCATTAGATTCATTATACATTATATATCTATCTAAAATACTAGCTAAATATAATTTATTATACCGATTAGAATAAGTTAAATCATACGTAGGATTTTTAATAATATTAAAGTTATATTCACTTATTAAAGGTGATGGATAATATGTACTATAACTATCTTTTAGTTTATAAGATATTACTACATTATCTAAGCTTTTTAATGTATTAATAACCATTTTTTTATCAACTAATAATTCTTCATACGAAGTTTTAAGACCTAAAGATGTTCTAAACGAATCTTTTATTATTTTATCATCAGTAAATAAATGAGGTATAATTCCTTGATTAAAACCTAATACAAAGTAATAATTACTATTATCTACCATATCAGCTATATTTATAATATTTACTGCCTCTTTTATTTTATCTACCGGTATAGAAGCATTCTTTAATTCATATTTTAATATTTCATATACATATTGATCAACTTCATTAAAATTATACTCATTTATAATACTTATTATTTTATTTTTTATCTCACCATCTATAATACTTTCTAAAGAAGTATTAATATCTAAAGTACTTTTTAAAGTATTTAAAAAAGTATTTACTATACCAGTTGAATATATTTTTTTACTAGTATAAATATTAATAGGTATATTAAATAAGTTAAATATTCTTTTAATATCTAATAAGTAATCATCATTAACATTTACTAAATATATTTTATTTAACTCTATATTATTATCTAATAATTTTCTAATACTTGCTGCAACATAGGTTACTTCATCATTTTGTTTATTAAATTCATATGCTATTAATTCTTTTTCAATATATTTAGTATTTAAATATAAATGCTCATACTTCTCTATTTCTTTTTTTAAATAATTATCTAAATCATACCCAATTACTACTATACGTTTTATATTATTTTTAAAATATTTATTAAATATTAAGTACTCATTATCTTTTAAAATATTATATAACTCACTAACTTTATCATAATCAAAATAAATATTATTTAAATATTCTTTAGCTACATCATAAGTATAATTATATTGCTTCATAACAAAGTATATAGCATCTTTTTTATATGAACAAAAATATTCTTTAATAAATTCTTCTTTAGTATAAAATTTAATATTAATTAACTTTTTTTCTTTAGTTAATTCTTCTAATATTAATTTTTTTATATTAGAAGGAACTATTAAAGTATCATTATTTAGTAATTTATCTATCATATCATCACCTACTACCTATAATTTTAACATAGAAATATAATAAATTTAACTTTATTTAGATAATATTTTTACGGGTGTAACCGTAAAAATATTACTTTTTAAAAGTTTTACGGCTACAGCCGTAAAACTTGACTTATAATTAATATTATTATATAATTATAATGAGGTGAAAAAATGCTTACTAGAAAACAATACTTACAACAATTAATAGATGGAAAAGATTTAAATTTGATTAAAGTAATTACAGGAGTTAGAAGAGCCGGTAAAAGTACCTTATTATTACAATATAAAGATTACTTATTAAGTCAAAATATTTTAGAAGAAGATATCATATACATGAATTTTGAAAGTTCAGCTTGGTATGATATTAATGATTATCGCGATTTATATAATGCTATAAAAGAAAAAATCAAAAATAATAATAAAAAGTATATTTTATTAGATGAAGTACAGAACGTAACTAAATGGGAAAAAGCAGTTAATTCTTTATTAGTAGATATAAATTCCGATATTTATATAACTGGATCAAATGCCTATCTCTTATCAAGTGAATTAACTACTTTGTTAGCTGGTAGAATATTAACAATAAAAGTATATCCATTTTCATTTAAAGAGTATATAGATATATCTAAATCGTTAGAAGATGAATCTATCTACGATAAATTTGAAAAATATTTAAAATATGGTGGTATGCCAATGCTTACTAATATGAAAGATAATGAGGATTTAATAATCAATTATCTAAGTGATTTAAAAGAAGTAGTTTTGAAAAAAGATGTTATTAGTAGAAATAACATTAAAGATATAGTATTTTTAGATAACTTAATAAAATATATGGCATCTACTATTGGATGTTTAACAACACCATATAATATTGCTGAATTTATGAAAAAAAATGGAAGTTCAATTACTAATGAGACAGTAGATGCTTATTTAAAAATGTTAGAAAATGCTTATCTTATTTATCGAGTGCCAAGATATGAACTTAAAGGAATGCAATTATTAAAAACCCAAGGAAAATATTATTTTATCGATAATGGAATTAAAAATATTATCACTGGGATTTCAACTTATGATAGTGGAAGCAGTTATGAAAATTTAATTTACATAGAGTTATTACGTCGTGGTTATGAAGTATACGTAGGACAATATAATAATATAGAAATAGATTTTATTGCTATAAAACCAAATGAAAGAATATATTATCAAGTATCTAGAAGCATTATGGATGAAAAAGTTGAAGAACGAGAAAAAAAATCATTACTAGCTATTAATGATAATTATAGAAAAGTTATATTAACTATGGACAATAAAAATAAACAAATTGAAGGTATAGAAGTAATAAATATTATTGAATTTTTATTACAATAAAACCTTCAATTTTTTCATATAAAAAGAACCATTTTAAATGATTCTTATATTAATTATTTTTCTTTCCAATATCCAATTTTCTACTTAAAACAGGTCCTTTAGTTTGAGTATGGAAACTATCAGTTTCTTTAGTAAAACTTCCATCTATCCCTAATATTGCACTATAATCAACCGGTAGTAGTGATTTTAAATTATCTGCATATTCACGCATTTCTGCTTCAGTATATAGTAAATCATCCCAAGTTTTTTCTTTACTTTTAGCTGCTAAAGATACTTTTTCTTCATTTAATTTAATTATTGCTGTTGAAATATCTTGTATTTCTTTTTCAATTAAAGATCTAATTTTCCAATCTTCTTCAAAAACGCCATCAAATTTAAGAGTATCAGATAAAGCATTATCTTTTAATTGTGAATTATAATAATTAAATACTTTTTTATAATCATTGTTTCTTTTTAACATATAAAGATATGTTCCTACACTACCAATACCAAAAGGCACTAAAATAGGTATAGAATTTACAATTACTGCACTATCAGAAGCAAGTTGAAAAAGAAATGGAAACTCTACAAAAATCATCGTACCTAGTCCAAATAATAAAGGATATATTATCATATCTATTTTCTTATTAATCTTAGATCTAATTTTCCAAAATCTATCATTTAAAACTGCTTTTGTTGAAAGCATATCTAAATTAGCATATCTTTCTTTAATAAGATTAGATATTTCTTCAATGCTTCTTTCTAGTTCTTCCTTACTCTTTGCTGAATATTTTTCTTTTACATCACATACATTAGGTAATTCATCTAACACTGATTCTGTAGAACCTATTAAATTTAAAGTACTATTTATAACTATGTTTCTATTACGAGCTTTTTCTAATTCTATTTTATAATTTGTTTCTTCCATTAATTTTTCAAATTCATTTTTAGCATTAGAAAAAGATTCATATCTTTCTTTTCTTTTATATATTTTTGATATTTTATCATTAATAAAAGTTCCAACACCTAAAGAACTTCCAATTAAAATTATTGGATAATTTAAAGATAAAGAATTAAAATCATTAAATAAAAATACTGTTAAAAATAAAATTAATAAATAAATAATTCCTGATAATCCCAAATTAATAAAAAACTTGTTTTCAAAAGAATTTAATTCAGTCAATAATGCTTTCTCACTAAATTCCATATTTTTTTTATTATTTTCTTCCCTTTCATTCTTTAATTCTTGTTTTATTTTTTCAAACTGTTCCATAAATCCTCTAATTGTATTAATTTACTTTTATTATAATTTACCCACTTATATAAATATATTTCTTATACTTAATTATTCTTCTTACCAATATCTAATTTTCTACTTAAAACTGGTCCACTAGTTTGAGCATGAGAACTATCAGTCTCTTTAGTAGAACTTTCATCTATCCCTAATATTGCATTATAATCAACTGGTATTGAAAATTTTAAATTATCTGCATATTCACGCATTTCTGTTTCAGTATATAATAAATCATCCCAAGTTTTTTCTTTACTTTTAGCTGCTAAAGATACTTTTTCATCATTTAATTTTATTATTGCTGTTGCAATATCTTTTACTTGCTTTTCAATTATACACTTAATTTTATAACACTCATCATTAGCATCATCATTTTTACCAAGAGTATCAGAAAGTGCTTCATCTTTTAATTGAGAATTATACTCCTTAAATACTTGTTCATAATCTTTATTCCTTTTTATAAAATAAACAAAAGTGACAATACTTCCAATAGCTAAAGGTCCAAAAACTGATAATGCATTTGTTAGGACAGTACTTCCAGCAGTAAAACTATTAAAAGCTGCAAAAGGATAGCCAAAACCTACCATTGCAAATGTTCCTGCAATCAAAGAATAGGTAATTAAATTTGCATTTTTATCAAATTTAGATCTAATTTTCCAAAATTTATCATGTAAAACTTTTTTAGTAGAAATTACATCTAACTCAATATATTTTTCTTTAATAAGATTGGATATTTCTTCAATACTTTTTTCTAATTCTTCTTTACTTCTTGCTGAATGTTTTTCACTTATATTATATTTACTAGATAATTCATTTACCATTGATTCTGTAGAATTTATTATATCTAAAGTTTCTTTTATTACTTTATTTCGATTACAAGCTTCTTCTAATTCTATTTGATAATCTAGTTCCTCTTCTAATTTTTCTAAATTAGTGCTAGCTTTAGAAAATTTTTGATACTCTTCTTCAACTTTAGTATCTTTTATAATTGCTTCTTCAAATAAAATACTCAATCCTAAAGAAGAAGCAATAGCTAGTATTTTATAACTTAAAAAAGGAAATTCTAAATTTTTAAATATAATTACTCCAACAAGATGTATAATAAAATAAATAAATGACATCAAAGTTATACCAAGAGTTACTTTAAAATCTAGAGAATTTAGATATATATTTTTTAGTCTTTTATGACATAAATCAATAGTTTTATTATTTTCAACCACTTCACTCTCTAATTCTTTTTTTAATTCTTCAAACTGTTCCATAAAATCTCCTAAATACATAGTAATTATTATATATTAATAATTGATTTATATCTATATATTTTTGTAGTTATGTTCATAAAAACATATAAAAAAAATAATAAATTAATATTACTCTTTAAAACTATTAACAATATTTTTAAATTCTGTTCCTCTATCTTCAAAACATTTATATTGATCCCATGAAGCACAAGCTGGTGATAAAAGTACTACGTCATTTGGTAAAGCTTCTTTGTAAGCATAGTTAGTAGCTTCACTTAAGTTATCTACTACTTTTACAGGAATATTTAAACTAGTAGCCCAATCTTTAATACGTTCTTTAGTCTGTCCATAGCATACAATTAATTTAGTATGTTTTACAGCATAATTAAGTGGTTCAAAAGAATGTCCTCTATCTAATCCACCCATAATAAGAATAGTAGGTTCTTTAAAAGAATCTAAGGCAATTCTTGTAGATACCGTATTAGTAGCTTTAGAATCATTATAAAATACGATATTATTAATACTTCTAACATATTCTAAACGATGTTCTACTCCATTAAATTTACTTAACACATTAATAATAGAATCATTAGATACATTAAAATATTTAGTAGCCCCAATCGCACACATTATATTTTCATAATTATGCATACCTTTTAATTTAATATCACTAATATTAATAATTAATTCATCATTATAATAAATAGCATTATCTTTAATACATAAATCACTATCTTTTTTAGAACTAAAATATAATTTAGTAGAATTAATATCTTCTGTTATATCCATAGAATCTTTATCTTCTAAATTAATAATAGCTAAATCATCTTTAGTATGATTATTAAATATTCTCTTTTTAATATTTAAATAATTTTCATAACTATCAACAAAATCGATATGAGTAGGACTTAAATTAGTTAACACACTTACATTAGTTTTAAAATGTTTCATATTACATAATTGTTGAACAGATATTTCTAATACTAGGATAGTATCACTATCTAATTCATCTAGTGTTCCACATACAGGAATACCCATATTACCAGCCATTATAACTTTTTTACCATTAGCTTTTAATATTTCATAAATTAAATTAGTAGTTGTAGTTTTGCCATTTGATCCAGTTATACCAACAACATTCAGATTTTCTGGAAAGAAGTATGATGCAACTTCTACTTCATTTACAACAGGTATATTTAAATTATTTGCTTTAACTACTGCATCATGTGTATACTTTATACCAGGATTTTTAATCACTACTTTATATGTTTCATCTAAATATTTAGATGCATCACCATCAATTATAACTTTTACTCCTAAAGCCTCTAACTCACTAACTTTATCGTTATCCTGTTCTTTAGCATCAATAATAAGTATTTCATTATTATATCTACTTAAATATTTGGCAACTTCATAACCACTTCTTGCCATTCCTAAAATAAATATTTTAGAATCTTTAAACATAATTATTTTCCTTTCATTTTTGACAATTTTCACAATAATAAGTACTTCTACCACCTATTTTAATCTTTTTAATAGGTTTAGAGCATATTAAACATGGTTCATTTTCTTTTTTATGAACACATAAATAATTTTGATAATTACCTGTTACTCCTAGGGAAGAAGTATAACTTCTAATCGTAGTTCCACCTTCAGCCATAGCTTTTTTAATTATTTTACCACTAGATGTAACTATATTATTACACTCAGCAAGAGATAAAGTACATGCCTTTCTTAATGGATTTATCTTTGATGCAAATAATACTTCATCAGCATATATATTTCCTAAACCACTTATAATAGATTGATCTAGTAATACTGATTTAATAGGTAATTTCTTATTCTTAAAAGAATTAAATAAATATTCTTTAGTTAATTCTTTTTCATTTGGTTCATACCCTTGAGATTTCATTTCTCGACAATCACTTAATTTATCTTTAGGTATAATATTCATTCGTCCAAATTTTCTTGTATCATGATATCTTAAATCAGTTGCATCATCAAAACAAATTATTATATGCTCATGCTTATTATATTCATCAAGATGATCTTTTATAAAATATTTACCTTCCATTCTTAAATGACTAAGTAAATAATAATCCCCTAAATCAAATATTAACCATTTACCTCTTCTATTAATATCTTTAATACTTCTACCAATTAAAATATTTTTAAATTTATCAGTATCTACTTCTAATATTTTATTATATCTAACTTTAACATCAATAATTTTTTTATTTAATACTTTCTTTTTTAAAACATTTCTTACTGTTTCTACTTCGGCAATTTCTGGCATAAATACCCCCTATTTTGTTTCATACCAATCAGTTCCATAATCATGACTAACTTTAATTGGAACATCAAGTTTAATAGCATTTTCCATATCTTCAGTTACAATCTTTGTAACTATATCTTTTTCACTTTCTATTAAATCAAATATTAATTCATCGTGAACTTGTAAAATCATTTTACTCTTAATATTATTTTCTTTAAAATGTTTATAAATATTAACCATGGCTTTTTTCATAATATCAGCCCCAGTTCCTTGAATAGGTGTATTAAGAGCAATTCTCTCCCCACTTTGTCTTATCATATAAGATTTATTATGTATTTCATCAATAGTTCTTTTTCTATTAAATAAAGTTCTAACTGACCCAGTATTATAAGCTTCTTTTATACAATTATCCATATATCTTTTAACACCAGGATATAAGTTATAATATTTATCAATAAATGCTTTAGCATCACTTGGTGAAATATTTAAGTTTTCTCCTAACCCAAACCCACTTATTCCATACACAATTCCAAATATAACAGCTTTAGCCGTTTTACGTTGTAATTTAGTAACACTAGATAGTGGTATACCATTAATATCTGCTGCAACTCTTGTATGAATATCTTCATCATTAATAAATGCTTGTTGAAGTTCTTTAGACCCACTTATATGGGCAAGTAATCTAAGTTCAATTTGGGAATAATCACAACTAAGTAATAAATCATTTGTTGGGAAAAATGCCTTCTTTATTTTTCTTCCTTCTTCATCTTTGGCCGGTATATTTTGCATATTAGGTTCAACTGATGATAATCTACCTGTTCTAGTTAAATTTTGTTTATAAATAGTATGTATTTTACCATCACTTTTTATATAAGGTATTAATCCTTCTAAATAAGTATTATATATCTTAGTTAATGCTCTATATTCTAAAATATCATTTATTACAGGATTTAAATTAACTAATTTTTTTAGAGTATCAGCATCAGTTTTATACCCAGTTTTAGTCTTTTTACCAGGTAATCCTAAATCTTCAAATAAAACTGTACCTAATTGTTTAGGAGAAGATATATTAAATTCTTTATTACATTCTTCATATATTTTCTTACTTAATTTATCTATACTTTCTTTATATTCTACAGACATATTTTTTAGTATTTCTTTATCACATTTAATACCAGTAAGTTCCATATCAGCTAATACACTTATTAAAGGCATTTCAATATCATAGAATAATTTATCCATTTGTTCTACTTTTAATCTTTTTAGATAATCATCTCTAGTATCAAAGATAAACCTAGCTTTTTTTACTATATCTTCATTTGTAAAACCACTCTTTAATGCTTCATCATAAAAAGTTGTTTCATATCCTTTATTTTGCATAATATAAGCAATATCTTCTTTAGTATTTTCTTCTAATAAATATGAGGCAATCATTATATCAAATAAACAATTATTTAATTCTATAGAATCTTTATGTAATAAACAAATATTCTTTTTATAATCATAAGTATATATAACTTTATCTTTAATATGTTCTATAACATCTTTAATAAGTAATTTAGATACATAATAATTATTTTTCTTAGTACATAATCCCATACCTATTATATTAGCATCATGATAATTTTCCCTATCACATTCAATATATATACTATATATATCTGAAGTTTCTATTTCTTCTGGATCTAATATATTTAAATATTTAAATTTTTTAACTTCTTTATTATCTTTTTTAGTATCTTTTAAAAGTGAATAAAATTCTAAATCTTTATAAATCTCTCTTAATTTATCTTCTTTAGCACCTTTATATTTTATATCATCAGGATTAAATTCAATAGGTACTTTAGTATATATTGTAGCTAAATTTTTAGATAAAAAAGCATTTTCTTTATCTTCAATTAATTTATTTTTTAAAGCCCCTTTAATATTATCTATATTGTTATATATATCTTCTAGTGAACCATAAGTTTTTAATAAATTACAAGCTGTTTTATCTCCTACACCTTTAACTCCTGGGATATTATCCGATGAATCACCTGCTAAAGCTTTATAATCAATCATTTTAATTGGTGGAAATCCCCAATCTTCTAAAAAATTACTAGGATTATATTTAATAAAATCTTTAGTTTTAAGAAGTTTTACTTCTACTTCATCTGTAATAAGTTGTAATAAATCTTTATCAGAAGATACTATAGTAGCATTATAATCTGGATTATTATTACAAAAAGATGCAAAAGTACCAATAATATCATCTGCTTCAAATGGCTCTAGTTCATAATATTTTATTCCCATCGCATCAAGTATTTCCTTAGCTTTAGGAAATTGTACTTTTAACTCTTCAGGAGTCTCACTTCTTCCTTCTTTATACCCTTGATATTTTTCTTTTCTAAAATTAGTACCAATATCAAAAGCTACCATTATGTATTTTGGATTTTCTTCGTGAATAATTTTATTCATCATATTAACAAAACCATATAAAGCATTTGTTGGAAAATTCTTAGAATTTTTCATAATACTACCTGAATATGCTGTAGCATAATAACTTCTAAATAATAAATTATTCCCATCTACTAAAACAACTTTTTTCATATATCCTCTTTTCTTACACTATAATACTACAATTGTATTTTTTTTGCCATAAAAAAGGATCAATCAATTACTTTGATTAATCCATGTTCTAATTCTTCTAAAGCTCGGCCTAGTTCCTTTTTACTCTTATATTCGCTTTCTTTCATTTGAAAGTGTTTATTTTCTATCATCTGCTTACTTCTTCTAGAAATTATATGAACTAATTTATATTTAGAATCAACTATGTTAAGCATTTTATCAATTGATGGATATAACATTCTAATCAGCTCCTTGTATTATTATCATACTAAATATTTAGTAATTTATATACAAAATATTAATCTATTTTACATTTATTTTACTAATCAAAAATCTCAGCATACACTGAATCTTTAGATTCATCATAAATAAGTTTAATTTTAATATTAAGCATTGAATTACCATTTACATCTTTTATATCACCATTTAGTAAAGATGCATACCCTGCTTCTACTAAATCATTTATAGTTATAATATAATTATCACTTTCTTTTATTTCTTCTTTAACTACATTATTACCATAAAGAGTAGCATTATTTAAAAAAACATTAAGACTTTCTTGATATAATTCTTCATTATTATTATAAAAAGCCGTACTTAATTTAGGTAGTGTTATTAATGTAACTACCCCAAGTCCTATAATAAGTACCAACAATTCAATTAATGTATAACCATTCTTATTCATTTTATACCTCTACTATAATTATACAATAATATTTAAATATTTTAAAGATTATAATTTCCTTGATATATCTTCTTTGCCATCTAAATAACTAACTAGCTTTTTAACATGTATATCTTTTTTTAATAAACTTAAAGCTTTTTTTATTTGTAAATATATATTTTGTTTATCAGTATTATATAATTTACCAATTTCTTCATAAGTCATTTTTTTGTACCCATTTATTCCAAAACTTAAAAATATAATTATTTTATGAAATTCACTCAAATTCGAATTTATTATTGCTGAAGTTAAATCTTCTTTTAACATTTTTTGTTCAACATCTTCAGACAATACAAAATCATCGCTTAAAGCCGAAATATATTCAGTATCATGTTCATCATTTATTAAATCATTTAAACTATAAGTTGATTTTAATAACAAACAAAAAGAACAAGTATGTATTATATATAAAGAAACATTTAATTCTTTACTTAACTCTACATCTGTTGGTTCGCGGCCAAATTTATCTTTTAACTCTTGATGAATTTTAGTAAATTTAGGCAATAAAGTAATAATATTATTAGGTATACATGCAGCTGGCAAATAATAATTTATAGCTAAATTTATAGCCTGTCTAATGTAAGGTGTTGCATAAGTAGAAAATCTATATCCTTTAGTATAATCAAACTTATCTATAGCTTTTATTAAGCCAATATTACCTTCTTGAATTAAATCTAGTAAATCCATATTTACATTATTCATTTTTTTAGCAATACTTATAACTAATTTCAAATTTTTTTCAATAACAATTCTTTTTGCTTCTAAATCATTATTTTTAATTCTTTTAAATAATTCTACTTCTTCACTTTTACTC
>CALWAK010000017.1 GCA_944373095.1 uncultured Bacilli bacterium | reverse complement strand
TATGGATTTTGTAAATATTGTTTATCGGTATGTAAATCGTTTTATTAATAGTGATAAATTAGTAGAATTATTAGAAAATATTGATAAAAGTAAATTTAGTAAAAAAGAAATTAAAGAATTTAATAAAGTATTAAATGAAATTAAATCAATTATAAGGGATGTACCTATAGAAATTGATGAAATTGAAATTAAGAGATTGAAGTCTATAGATCATTTATTAGAAAATTTAAAAAAGATAATAGAAAATGAAAAAAATAGTCAAGATGCAAGAAATTTTGCTAAAGAAAACTATGAAAAATTTTTAGCAGCTAAAGGTAAATCTAGGGATAGTGGATTAAGATATAACAAAATATATAATATTTTAACAAATAGTTCACTACACAAAGATTATTTTAAGAAAATGAGTGATTTAGAACTTTTAAATTTTATAGCCCAATATATTTTTGTACCTTGTCCACCAAATATAAATCAAGAAACATTTAATGATTTAGTTAAAGTTGGAATAAAAGAAGAAAATAGAGAAGCTTTATGGCGATTAGCTTTTAATTATAAAAAGAGAAAAATGGACTTTATACTTATAGAAAATTATTTTATTGATAAAAGGGATGATTATTATTTATTAGAATTAATAAGTGCTGTTAAAGAAGATTTAGATATGGATAAATTAATTAAAAAAGTAGTTGAAAAAAAAATAAAAAATTTATTATTAATTGTGCTAATCGTTCTAGAAAGTTGGGGATATTTTCTTTAGAAGAACTTAGAAAATTAAAAGAAAAATATAAAGTTTTTTTAAATTTTTAAGACTTTAGGAAAAAATATTTGTGTTATAGTAAATAGTATAAACTACTAATTAAAGGAGTTTTCTTATGGCAATTCGCATATGCATATTAATAAAAGTGTTTAAAAAAATCCAAAAGAATACATAAAAGATATAAATAACAATGATAATATAGATTGTGTTATAAATGGTGGACTAGATATTTTTACTTCTAAAGAATCTATTTTTGATTATCTAAATTCGGTATTAAATTTGGAATTCTCTGTTTTAAGAGAGTATATTGCAAATTCTGATAGAATTGCTTTGTCTGAATTAGAAATATATAGGAAAATTGCAATTTATAATATCTATAATAGAACTTTAAATATATTAAAACATTTGGTATCTAGTTCTTTTAACTCATTAAGTAGGTTAACATTATATAGTAATATAGGTGCAAATAAGATAAAAGTTTTTGGGTTTGATTATAGTTATTCATCATCTATTTTAATGGATAGATCGGTAACAGCAGGGAAAATATCTTTTTATCAAACACTAGAAAGTGAAGAATTAAGAGAAGCAGAATTATTACGTGTAATGGAAGAATTAGAAAAATTATATAATCAAAAGAATCCTTATCAGGCCCGTCGTAGAGTTTATGGTGGTCCCGCATCAATATGGTTTATTGAACATAAAAAACAAATTAGGGAGTATGAAGAATTATTTAAGCAATTGAACGGTAAAACCAAACTAAGTGATATAGAAAGAAGAGAAGTAGAAATTACTAATTTAGTCTATAACTTGATGTTGGAAGAATTTGACCTAACTAGTAATAGTTTTGAGAAAGAACCTACTTTATTTTCTTCAAATTTAACAAAATTGCAAAGAAAACTTGTTAAAGAAATACCACCTATAAAAATAGAAAGTAATATTAAATATATATAAGAGTTTGTTTTATTTTAATAAATAATAATATATAATTTTTTTAGGTGATAATTACTATGGTAGAATTATATTCTATTTGTTGGAACATAACTAATAAATGTAATGAAAATTGTAAATTTTGTTATCGAAAGGTATGTAGTGATAATTCTTTAGAAGATAATAAAAAGATCTTTGATAATTTATCAAAGATTAAGATAGGTAAAATAACTTTTGCAGGTGGTGAACCATTATTATATAAAGATTTATTTTTATTAGCTGCTTATATAAAAAAAACTAATCCTGATATAAAATTATCTTTAACTACAAATGGTAAAATTATTGATAATATATTATTAAAAAAAATATTAAAGTATTTTGATTGGATTACATTTTCTATAGATAGTGCAAGTAATATAATAAATGAAAAAATTGGTAGAGGTGTTGGTCATTTAGCTAAAGTAATAGAATTATTAAATAGTTGTAATAATAAGATAAAAATAAAGATAAATACTGTTGCTACTAAGTTTAATTTAAATGATTTAGATAATATATATAATATAATTTCAAAGTATAATATAAGCAGGTGGAAAATATTTAGATTTTATCCAATAAGAAGTAGTAAAGAAAATAAAAATTTATTTTATTTAAATAATATTGAATCAAATCAAATTAAAAAATATGTTGAAGATAAAAATAAAATTTCAGCAATAAATATCCAATATAATGATATAATCGAATTTGAAACTTCTTATTTTAATATTTATCCTGATGGTAGTATTGAAAATAATTTAAATGAAAATATTGGAAATTTATTACATGATGATATAAATGTCATATTAAAATTAAAAGAGAAAGAATTAATAAATCATAATATGAGAAAAAGTATTTAAATTATTAAAATGCAAATTAAATAAATATTGAAATATATAAATTTTAAGTTAATAAATATTTTATTTATTTGGGGGAACAAATGATAACAGAATTACAAAAACTTAGATGGAACTTATATAAAAAAAGGAAAAGGATTCTTTCGATATGGGGATTACAAAAAGGTTTAATTGCACCTTATGATGATAAATTAATCAAAAACTTACGAAATATATATTATGGTGGTCTTCCAGGATCGGTTATCCTATTGTCGAAAAGTTTATCAAATGGTTATTGTTATGATAGAGCGTTATTAATGTCTAGAGCTTTTTTAGATGAAGAAGATGATGTGAAATTAATATATGCTGCTATTAATAGTATAAAGTTAAATCCTAAATATATATGTGATGATCCATTATATAGTGAACATTGTTTTGTTGAAAGAATAACAAGTGATGAAAGACATTTAATATATGATACCACTTCAGGTTTTATTTATGATAAAAAAATATATTGGTTGATAGAAAATCCTAAAATTACATATATTAGAGATAAAAATAATATTAAAAAATTAATAGATGAACAAGAAAAACGTCCTGCAGACTTAGATAAGCAAAAATATGAAGCGTCAATAGTATTAAAAATGTTAGAATCAAATTATGGTAAACCTAATGAAATGTATTCTAAAAAGGGTATAGAATTATTACAAAGAGAAATAGAATATTATAAAAATTTAATCGATTATGAAAGTATTATTACAACTTTTAAAGAGGATGTAAGAAAATTAAAACGTTAATCTATTGTAATTAACGTTTTTTATTATATAATAAATAATTAAGAAAAGGAGAATTTAGTATGAGTGATAAATATTTATATGCTGGAAGTTATATAGTTAGTTATGATTTAGAAAATCCAAACATAATTAAAGAATATATTCTTGTAGATAGAAAATATTTTAATATAGATTTTAATATCTATTTGAAAGATAATGAAAGAATTATAGTACCAAGAAGTAATATAGAAGATTTTGAAAATGGAAAACAAATTGTTGATATGGAATATAGTCTTAAACCAGATGATAATTTTGCTTTAATCATCAATAGTAAATTCGTTAATAAAAAAGCACCATTAAATTTATCTTATTCTATTATGAGACTTTATTATGTTTGGACTAAAAACAATAATTTAGTTTATTTAAGTGCTGAAGAATTAAATAAAGAAGGTAAAAATGTAAAAGTTTTATATACTGTAGATTATTTAGGAGAAGTAGCAGGAAGACATGATGTTATTAAAAAAACTTATCCAACTGGGAAATATGAATTATTAACAGCAATTGATATGGATAGGTATGCTATATATAGTCAATATAGAAGTCTTGCTGAAGATAAATCTATATGGAATTATAACTATGGAAATTTAAGAGAAGTACATAATGAATTTAGAAAAAGAGGTATAGAATTTTCTAAAGATTTGTATAAACAAATTGATGAAATGAACAAAAGACTTATTTTATCAATGGACCAACAAATAAAAAATGGCAACAATAAACATCAGTAAATCTTATGTTTTAAAATACTTAAAATTATTAGCATATTCTTTATATTTATATCATAAATATTGATAGTAAGAGAGTGTGATAATATGAATGAAAAAGTAATTATTCCTTTAGCTAAACGTGGTAATGGAGATATTTATTTAGGTGTTGTTGGTGCTGTTAGAACAGGTAAATCAACATTTATTAAGAAATTTATTGAAAATTTGGTTGTACCTAATATAGATGATGAAATTGAAAAAAAGAGATATTTAGATGAAATACCTCAAAGTGCTCAAGGTAAAACTATTATGACCACAGAGCCAAAGTTTGTTCCTAGCAATGGGGCTAAAATAAAAATTGATGAATTTACTACTAACGTTAAGTTAATTGATTGTGTTGGATATGTTATCCCAAATTCAAATGGGTATGTAGATCAAGATGGTAACCCTAGAATGGTTATGACACCATGGTTTCCAGAAGCTATACCATTTACTGAAGCAGCTGAAGTTGGCACAAGTAAAGTAATTAGGGATCATTCAACAATTGGAATTGTAGTAACAACAGATGGCTCAATTGGTGAGTTAAAAAGAGAAGACTATGTTGAGGCTGAAGCAAAAGTAATAAATGAATTAAAAGAAATTGGTAAACCATTTATAGTAATTTTAAATACAAAAAATCCTAATAATAATGAAACAAAAAATTTAGCGTTGGAACTAAGCAAAACTTATAATGTTACTGTCCTTCCTATGTCAATTATTGACATGCGTACTGATGACATTAATGAAGTATTAAAAGCTGCATTATATGAATATCCTGTATTAGATATTAAATTTAATATACCTGAATGGATAACTGTTTTAGATAATAAAAATGAAATAAAAAAACATTATTTAGAATTAATTAGAAATTGTGTCACAGATATTAAAAAAGTAAAAGATGTGGATAATTTATTAAATTATTTTAAAGATTCAAAATACATTAATAAAGCATTTATTAGTAATTTAGATACTGGCACTGGTACTGTAATGGTTAGTTTAGATAGTAGTGATGATTTATATAACGAAGTATTACAAAATATGATTGGTGAATCAATTAACTCTAAGGCTGCTATGTTAAAGGTATTTGCATCTTATAAAGAGGGAAAAGAAGAATTTAATGGGATTAAAGAAGCATTAAAACAAGCTAAAACAACTGGCTACGGTATCGTATATCCATCGTTAAAAGACATGAAATTAGATACACCAGAAATAATTAAACAAGGAAGCCGTTATGGTGTTAAATTACGTGCAGTTGCCTCTTCTATACATTTAATGAAAGTGGATGTAGTATCAACATTTGAACCTATTATTGGTAGTGAAATTCAAAGTAAAGAATTAATTAATTATATTATGAAAGATTATGAAGTTGATCCATCTAGTATTTGGAAGAGTGAAATATTTGGTCGTAGTTTAGATACTATTGTTCAAGAAGGAATTCAAGCAAAATTATCTATCATGCCTGAAAATACTCGATATAAATTGAGTCAAACCGTTACTAAAATAGTAAATAAAGGAAGCAATAATTTAATTGCAATAGTACTATAACTCTGTAAATTACTTGTAAATTATACATAAAATTTGACGTTTTTCCTTTTAATTAAGCAAAAAAACACGGTTTTTATTGATTTTTTCTAGAAATATGTGCTAAATTCTTTTTGTAGGGTACATCAAGATGTAGTCCTTATAGAAATTATTTAGGAGGAAAAAATTATGGGAAAAACTGAATTAGTAGAAATGATTGCTGCTAAAGTTGGTTTAACTAAAGCTGATGCTGCAAGAGCAGTAGATGCAATGATCGAAGGAATTACTGAAGGTCTTAAAAAAGAAGGAAAAGTTTCATTAGTTGGATTTGGTACTTTCCAAGCTAAAACAAGAGCTGCTAGAGAAGGAATTAATCCATTAACTAAAGAAAAACTTAGCATTCCTGCTAAAACTGTTGCTACATTTAAAGCTGGAAGCAAACTTAAAGACGCTTTAAACTAGTAATATAGGAAGAACATTTTTGTTCTTCTTTTCTTTTTACTTATTTTAAGATAGAATATATATGGAAGGTATATTATGGAAAAAGGAACTTTTAGATTATTATTTTTAATACTGGGTTTATTTTTTATAATTACTTCATATATTATGTCTTACCAACTTTTAAGAATAATAATATTAGTGTTAGGAATATTGTGTTCAATTATATCAAATATAATAGAGAGAAAGTATAAAAAAATTGCTATTATATTTTATACTTTTATTATCTTAATTTTAATACAATTTATTGATTATATAAATATCAAATACTTTAATAAAGAACCTCTTTTAATATACAATGTAAAAGAATTTGAAAATATTAAAGTATATGACTCTATATTTTATAGAGTATGGCAATGTGATAAAGAAAAAAATGAGTACACTATAGATAATCTTGATAAGATAGGTTATTTTTGTGATTTAGACTATGTTAATAGTACTAATATAAATAACTATGCTGTTGAACTAATAACTAATTATAATAGATATAATAATACTTACATAAAATTAAATGGTATAATTTACGATGTAAATGATCAATATATTATTTTAAAAACATATATATATAAAAATGAAAAATTAATATTTAATGATAATTTAACTATTAAAATTTATAAAAATGATTTTATAAATACATTAAAAGTTAATGATGAAATAGAAATAGTAGGAAAAATAAGCAAATTAGGTAATAAAACAGTTTATTTAGAAGATGCTGTTATATAAAAAATTTGCTTATTTTAGTAAATAATAGTATAATACAACTCGAAGAAAAGGAGTTTTATATGGAAAAAAATGAATATTTACAAAAAATTTATACATTATTAATAATTGTTACAGTGATAGTAGGTTTTAATTTATTATTATCATTTATAAACTTATTTGGAACAAAAGATACATCTAATACAGTATCAAATAATTCTAACAACTCATCTCAAAATAGTAACTATGATGTTTCTGATTTTAATTCATTATCATTAAGTGATGCTCTTAAATTATTTGATAAAGATGGTATAACTGTATTATTTATAGGTAGATCTAGTTGTAGTGCTTGCGTATCATTCTTACCTACATTAAAAGAAATGCAACAAAAATATGATTATGTTACTAACTATTTAGATATAGAGAAAGTTAGTACAAGTAGCAGTGATTTTCCTAAATTTACTGATAAATTAGATAAAGAAATTACTGAAAGCATTAATGGTAAAAATGTAACTGCTGAAATTAGTGAATTTTATGGTTATACTCCAATGGTTATTATTATTAAAGATGGTAAAGCTGTTGATGCCTCAATTGGAGCATATTCATCAAGTAAATTTGAAGAATTCTTAAATGAAAATGGTATAAAGTAACTCATGGGAAACCTTGAGTTATTTTTCATTTATATTTTGATTTATTTTATTAGCTAAGGCATTAATTGCAATATCTAGAGAATTATCATAATATTTAAAAGTAAAACTTCCAGAATTTTTAATGTATATAATATACTGGTATGAATAATATGAAATAATATTAGTATCTTCAATATATTTTTCTTTTATAATTGATTCTATTTCTTCATAAGTTATATTATAAATTTTGTTTAAAGTAATATAACTTAATTCATTATCTTTTAAAATAAATTTACCATCAGTAACATCTAATCTTTTTTTTATTTGGATCATCCATAAAATATTTATTAAAAGAAAAAGAAGCATATATAATAATTTATCAGCATTATCATTGATATACTTAAATATTATAATACATAAAATGAAATAAAATAAACTAAATAATATTACTGGTATTTTAAATAAAGTACTATTTTTATATTTAAATAAATATTCTTTTTCCATATACACTCTCTATTCTATTAAAAGTATAGCATAATAAATTAAAAATTGGATATAATATTATTAGCACTTGCTATTGACAAGTGCTAATATATGTGCTATATTAATAATGTCAAAAGAAGGAGAGCGATAAATATGGAATTAATTCCAAGAAAAGATTATTTTGACGATTTATTTGATAGTATGATGATTGAAAAGACACCATCTATGAAATGTGATATTTATGAAGAGGACAATAAATACCATATTGAAATGGATGTTCCAGGATTTAAAAAAGAAAATATTAAAGTTAATTTTGAAAATAACTATTTAACAGTAACAGCAAAGAATGAATCTAAAGAAGATAATTCTAATAAGAAATATATTCGTAAAGAAAGAAATTATCAAAAAATTAGTAGAAGATTCTATTTAGATGATGTTGACGAAGATAGTATTGAAGCCTCATTTAAAGACGGAACTCTTGCTATTGTTATTGCTAAAAAAGATAAAAATAAAGATAAAAAATATATTGAAATTAAATAATATGAAGAGTAAAGAAATTTATTCTTCTTTTTATTATCAATTTAGATATTTTATTAATAAACTACAAATAGGAGGTTTATAATGAAATATACTAAATTAAAAAAGAAAGAGGCTCTAAAAATACTAGAACAAAATAGTAATGGTATATTAAGTGTATGTTGTAATGAAATACCTTATAGTTATCCAATATGTTATGATACAGATTCTTTTTGTGGGTTTATAAACTTATATTTTAGAATAAAAAAATGTTCTAAATTGGCTAGTATATTAAAAAATAATAATACTGTTTCTATTACAACCGCTACAATAACCAATAAAAATTATTGGTTTGGGTGTTCTAGTGAACCAATAAATATAATTGCAATAGGTGAAGCTAATTTATTAGAAGATAATACTGATTGTTGTAGTAAAAAAGATGATTGTTTTATTAATGTAGAAGTAGTTATTACTGATATTGAAGGAAGAATAGGTTGTTATAATAATTAATGAGTAATTACTCCTCATTTTTTATTTAATAGTGTATAATAATACTTGAAAGTTGGTATATTATGTTTAAAAATGATTATGATAAGTTAGATCAACATTTTTTAATAGATAAAGAAGTAGTGGATAAATATCTTGGACTAGCTGATATTAAAAATAGTGAAACTATTGTTGAAATTGGGGCTGGAAAAGGGGTATTAACCAAATATATAAGTACTCATTGTAAGAAATTATATGTTATAGAAATAGATAAAAGATTAAATGAATTTCTAAAAGATTTAGATAATACAACAATTATATATAATAATGTCTTAGATATAGAAATACCATCATGTGATAAAATAATAACATCATTACCATATAGTATAATTGAACCTTTTATAAAAAAATTAATAAATGCAAATTTTAAAGAAATGTATATGTTAATGGGAAGTAATTATGTAGATGATGTATTAAATAAAAAAATTACAAAATTAAGTATTATTACTAATAGTTATTTTAAAGTATCTAAATTACTTACAGTTTATCCTAGTAGCTTTGATATACCTCCAAGAACTTTATCGTATATAGTTAAAGTAGAAAAATCCAATTTTGAAGATTTAGATTTAATATATAAAATATATAATTTATTGTATTATTATCAAGATAAGAAGATTAAAAATAGTTTAATGGAGGCTTTAATTAAAATATATAATTTAACTAAAAAAGAAGCTAAAAATATTATAGATAAATTAAATATTCCTTTAGACATTTTAGAAGATAAATTTGAAACTATTAGTAATAAAAATTTAAATGTACTAAATAAATATTTAGTTACTATTATGATATGAGTGAGGTATTATGAATAAGATTAGTCGAAAACTATGGGGGTTAATTTTAATTGGAATAGGTAGTATTCTTCTTTTAAACGCTTTAGAAATTACTAAAATAAATATTTTCTTTAATGGTTGGTGGACATTACTTATTATTCTTCCATGTTTTATTGATTTATTTAATTCAAATAAAGAAGGAAAAACAGGTGATATTATTGGGTTAGTAATAGGCATAATTTTATTACTTTTAATGCAAGGAGTATTAAATATTGAATTAATTGTTAAGTTATTTATACCTGTAATATTTTTAGTTATTGGTTTATATTTATTGTTTGGAAATATAAATAAAAATAAGGTAAATTCTAAAATTAAAAATTTAAGTAATAATGAAACTGAAAATCTATGTGCTATTTTTTCTAGTCAAAACCTTGTAAAGAAAGAAGAATTTAAAAAGTTAAATTTAGATGCGGTTTTTGGCTCTTTAACTTTAGATTTACGCAAATCTGAAATACAAGATGAAGTTCTTATTAATGCTAGTGCTATTTTTGGCAAAATTAAAATAATAGTTCCTAAAAATGTAATTATTAAAACTAGGTCTATACCAATATTTGGTTTTATTAATAATTATTGGAAAGGTAAAGACTTAGAAAAAATTATTTATATTAAATCTTTTGCGATGTTTGGGAGTGTTGATATTGATGAATAATTGGCAAAAAGCAATTAAATATGGTGCTATTTTATTGGGCATATTTTTAATTTTAATTATATTAATAGTATTTATATCAATCGTAATTTTCTTTACCACAAAAGATTATAAACAAAGTGGTTTTACACAAAATTATAATAATGTTACTAATTTAGAAATTGATTTAGATAATGCAACTTTAGAAATAAAAAAGGGTTCTGAATTTAAAATTGAAATGTTTGATGTATCTGAAAATTTTAAAACTTATAAAGGTGATAATGTATTATATATAAAAGAAGAAAATTTTTGGTTTTGGAATAAAAATCATAGCAGGGTAACTATATATGTTCCTAGTTACTTAGATAAACTTGAAATAGATATTGATGCTGGCAAGTTGATTTTAGATAATCTTAATATTAATGCATTAGAATTGGATACTGGTAGTACAGAAACTAACATAAATAATGTAGAAGTTTTAAAAGCTGATATATCTGGGGGTGTTGGCAAAATCTTTGTTACTAATTCTATTTTTAATAATTTAGAATTAGAAACCGGTGTAGGTGAAATAAATTGGGAAGGAAAAGTTACGGGAAGAAGTAAGATAGAAACCGGCGTAGGTAATGTTAATTTAACTTTATTAGGTGGTATGGAAATATATAAACTTAATATTGATAAGGGGTTAGGAAATATTAAAATAAATGAAAATAAATATGATTGGAAAACATATGGTGAAGGCTCAAATATAATTAATTTAGAAACTGGTGTAGGGAACGTAAATATAAATTTTGGCTAATAAAAATCATAAAAACCTTGCAATTTAATTAAAATGAATATATAATTAAATTGCAATTGAAATGCACCCATAGCGCAATTGGATAGAGCGTTAGACTACGGATCTAAAGGTTAGGGGTTCGACTCCCTTTGGGCGCACCAATTTGAAATTTACTACTTTTTATAAGTAGTTTTTTTATATACAAAATATTTACGAAATAATATTTGTTTTAGTAAGAAAAATATTAAATTATGGTATATAATATAAATTAAGGAGTGATGTAGTATGAAAAAAACTATGAGGTCTTTAATATATTTTGTTATATTTGCTATTTTAATAGGTATGTTTATATATCTAGGAAAAAAAGATTATGGTAATAAAAAAACTGATGCAGAAATTTTTAGTGGTGAGTATAAAAATATACCAACAGATAATATGTTTAAATATATTGGGGCTATAAAATTGCTTGATAAGATTGAAACCGATGAAAATATAATTGTCTTAATGGGTTTTTCAAGTAATGAATGGATGCAAAAATATGTAACTTATCTTTATCCTGTGTTACAAAAATATAATGTGGGTGATGTATATTACTATGATATTAGAGAGGATAGAGCTAAAGGAACAAAATATTTTAAAAGATTAGAAGAAATTTTAAGTGAGTACTTAAAAGTTACTGATCAAGGAGTTGAATATTTATTTACACCTGCTCTAATGTTTATTAAAAATGGTGAAGTAACTTATTTTAATGATGAAACAGCGCTAACAAGTTATAATAGTAGTCCAAATTTATATTGGAGTGAGGAAAGAATAAATGATTTCCAAAATGAAATAGGTTATTATTTAGAAATGGATGGATATAGTGAATAAATTTGAGAGAAATGGTCTTTGTATTATTGGATTTATATTATTTATAGTAGCATTAATTATTGGAGGTAATTATTTAGTAAATAACCTTGATAATAAAACTGTAAATGAGTCTAAAAATACTAGTGAAATAAAGTATTTAGATTCTAATAAAGATATCGTTTATTATGAAAATGTAAATGTAATAAGTGAAGAAGCTAATTTAATTTATCGGGATATAAAAATTAATCTTGATAGTGAAGATGCAAGAAATGTTGAACAAAAATTAAATACTCTTATGAATGAAATAAAAGGAAAATATGAGTTAATTAGTGAAAGTGATATACAAGAAGATTCTATTTTAATGGATTATGACGATATATTAGAAGCAAAGATAATTAACTATACAATATATAATAGCAGTAAGTATTTAACTATTTTAGTAAATAACTACATGTTTTATGCAACTAAAGAAGATACAGAAAGTGATTTATCATATTATGTTTTTGATAAATATAGTGGTAAATTATTAAATAATGAATTAATTTGTGAAAATGAAAAATTAACAAATGAAGATATAGAAAATAAAATTTATGAATATATAAGTTCAATAGAAAATATAAATATTGATGAAACTTTAGTAAATGAATATACCTTATTTTATAATGAATATGGTGAATTAATGGTGAAAATTCTTGTAAATATTGATGATATAACATATAATGATTTTATAAAAGTTTATTAGAGGAGAAATAAAATGAATATTGATGAGATAGAATTAAAGATGATGAAATCAATTGATTCTTTAGAAACAAAATATATTAATATTAGAGCTGGAAGAGCTAATCCTGCTATGTTAAATGGGATAAATGTGGATTTTTATGGTGTACCTACACCAATTACAAGTGTTGCTAATGTAACTGTGCCAGAAGCAAGACAATTATTTATTAAACCATTTGATCGTAGTACCTTAAAAGAAATTGAGCATGCTATTAATGAAGCAAATTTGGGAATTAATCCTACAAATAATGGTGAAATGATTATATTAACGATACCAGCTTTAACTGAAGAAACAAGAAAAAATTATGTAAAACAAGCAAAAGCTTTATCTGAAGAAGCAAAAGTTGCTATTAGAAATATTAGACAAGATGCTAATAATGAAATAAAAAAGGCTAAATTGCCTGAGGATGAAGAAAAGTCTCGTTTAGAAGATGTTCAAGATTTAGTAACTAAATATATTAATATTGTTGATGAAAAGCAAAAAGAAAAAGAAAATGAATTAATGCAAGTATAAAAAACTAAAAGCTTACAAACTTTTAGTTTTTTTAGATTTTATAAATAAAAATATAATTAATGGAATTAACAAAATATAGTTAGTATTATTGTATATAAATAAAGCATTTTGATAATTATTAATAAAGAATATTAAAGATATTATAACTATTATTAATGCTATTGTATTATATTTATTTTTAAATATAGTACTAATAATATACTGAGATATTAAGGAAGTAATTAATAAATCTATAAACCAAATTAATGCAAAGAATGTTTCTTGTTTTTCTAAGAAGTTTAAAATATTTATTTGTTGTAATAATTTATACTCTGGATAGCGATATATACTAGCTAAATTACTACCTAAAACACCTATTATACCTATTATAGTTAAAAATATAGATAAAGAACCAAAAATATAGCCTTTTAAAATAGCATTTTTATTATAATCTTTTACAATATAGAGTAATAATATATTAGGAGTAATACTATATACTATTGTAGAAATAATACATTCTATAAAGTTTATATCTATTTTTAATATCATAGGTAAATAATTATCTATTCTAATATTAACAAAAATAGATATAGATATAATAATAAATATAAAAACACTTATAATTATTAATAATTCACTTAGTCTAGTAATTGTAGGAAAACCACATTTAACTCCATATAATATAACTATAAATAAAGGTATAGCAATAAAGTAAGTAGGAGTATTAGTTAAATAATAATTACTTGCTAATATAGTAAATGCTATTAAGGTATAATTAGTAATATAAATACATAAAAATACTATAATAATTTTACCTAACAATGAATTAGAAAAAGATTTAAAATCTTTATTAGTAATATATCTTAAAATAAAATAGCCTATTATAAAACCAATTAAACAAGCTAAAATGCTTAAATTTTTTCCTTTATTAATTATAAAAGATATGCCTAATCCAAAATAAAGACATCTTGATAAAGTAAATGCTAAAATACTTTGCACTCTACTACTTGTCATTTTACCTCCTTAAAAGCAGTTCCTGCTTTATCGACTTTAACATTAATATCATAGTTTATAGTTAAATCTTTAAATGTTATAGAAGAATCTGGGTATTTTAATTTATATTTATTTAAAATATTTAATATATCTGAATTATCTATTTGTAGTTGTTTTATAAAGTTAGTTATTTCATTTTCAGTAACTGTAGTAAATTCATTACTTAATTCATTATAAGAATTAATATCTCTTAAATCGTAACTTATATTTAAACTATTAATTTCAGCTTTAGCTTCATATTTTAATGTAATACTATTATTTTCTAAATTATAATTTAATTTGCTATTATAAATTTTAATAGAATTATCATTACTATTAATTAAAATATCTTTTTTATTACTTAAATATTTATAAATACGATATTCATTATCGTTTAAGTATCTTATGAATTTATTATTATTATAAATACCTATAGTTTTTAAAGATAATTCATTATCTAATGTTATTAATGGTAATGATATATCATATCCTTCAATTAGTGTATTAATTTTAAGATCAAATAGATTAGTTATATTAGCATAATCATTTTGTTTTAAAAGATTATAAATTGCAATAGAATTATTTGGTTCATTAACAGATGTAAAATCAAATATTTCATCTATATCATTACAAAGTACCAAATAGAAATTAGTATTTATTTTTTCATTTCTAAATAAGTAATCACTAATATCTAAAATATTAACATTTTTAGTAATAACCATTACTTTAATTTGTTCAAAATATGCTTTTTTAGCTAATGTTTCATTTACATTATTAAATGCTTCACTTAAAGAACCCCCATTACCTTTAACATTATACTTTTTAATATCATTTGAACTTTCTTTACTAGCTTCTGTATTTATAACTTCATACGTAACTACATATTCATTATTTAGTTTATCAATTCCAACACCACTTATAATAGCAATTTCATTTAATTCGTTATAATCATAACAACCTGTACATAGTATAAGTAATAAAATCAGTAATATTTTTTTCATTTTATTTCTCCTTGTTTATGAAAGTTCTTATTAGTTAAAGCACTTGTACGTAGTTTATCTTCCTTTTTATTAATATTAAATATTACTTTATTAAAATAAGGTTTATCAAAAGGGGCAAGTGGGAAAGTATATGGGATATTGGCACTAGTTAGATTACAAATATGAATTAAAAATAAAAATATTGTTATATATAAGCCATATAATCCTAATATACTAACTAATATAATACTTCCAAAACGAATATATCTAAATGAATAGATTAGTTCTATATCTGTAAAAACCATGCTTGTAATATAAGTAATTGCTATTACAATAATCATAATAGGAGAAACAATACCGGCACTAACAGCAGCATCTCCCATAACTAAAGCACCTACTATAGATATAGAAGAACCATAATTAGTTGGAAACCTTATATCACTTTCTCTTAAAATAGCACATATAATTAATATAAAAATAGCTTCTATGTATGAAGGAAATGGAACACTTTGCCTTTGAATAGCAAAATTTATAAGTAAATTAAGAGGAATAGAAGCTTGATTATAACTAATTAAAGCTACATAAAATGCAGGTAAAAATAAAGTACATATTAAACATATGAAACGAATTAGTTTAATAAAATTAATATTAATAAATTTTTTATACGAATCTACACTAGGATTAACAAAGTCAGCAAAGAAAGCTGGAACAATTATAGCAAATGGGGAAGAATCTACTAATATAACTATTTTACCATCTAATAAATCTTGGGATACTTTATCAGGTCTTTCTGTTAAAATAGCCGTAGGAAATAACGTTTTAGGATTATCAATTATTAATTGTTTTAAGTTACTTGCATCAGTAATACCATCAATATTTATTTTGCTTATTTTTTCTTCAATATATTTAACTGTTTCTTCTTTAGCAATATTATTAATATATAAAATACTTGCTTTAGTTTTAGTGTATTTACCAACTTCAAAATCTTTATTTACTAAACATGGTGATTTAATTCTTCTTTTTATTAAGCCAAGATTAGTTTGAATTGATTCGTTAAATGAATCTTTAGGACCAGTAAGATCCGGTTCAGTAGAAGGAGATTCAATACCTCTTATTAAATCGCCTTTAGTTTCTACAGCATATACTTCTTTATCTATAATAATTGTAAAACCATTTAAAATATAGTTTATTGTTTCTTCATAATTTTTTACTGTTTTTATATTTGGTGCAGCATTATTATCTTGTAATTTTTTAGAATTTTTAATAGTTAGTACTTTTAATATATATTCATTAATTTTATCTTGTGAACATAAACTTTCTAAATAAACAATATATATGTTATTACTTTGTTTTATTATTAAATCACTACTATTATTAAATGTTTCTTTTATTTTATCTACAAGTAACATATTATCACCTATAATTATAATGTTCTAAAATTAATTTTTTATGTAACTTGGATGTATTATTCTAAATAAAAAATCTATTAAAAAAATTTAATAGACTTTTATATTTCATCATTATTTATAATAAAAGTAATTTCACTAACACCAATAGTATTTTTTAAAGTTTCACTAATAGCATATTTTACTTCTTCTAAGAGTTCATCTTCAAAAAAATTATCTAATAAAGGATTATCGAATTCTAAACGTATTTTACTTTCTTCAATTTCATAATCTAATAATTTAGCATTATCTGATAAGAAACTCATTAAATTAGATTGATATATAGGAGATGATTTTAATTTTTCAACAATTACTTCTATTTTATTTATATTATCATTTGTAAATAATGTAACAGGAACTAAGTTATATTTATCATTAATATTTACATAATAATACATAGTACCCTTATATACATTATTAATAGAAGTAAATTCATAAACTTTATTTATACCAAAATCTCTATTTAAAGTATTAGGTAATAATTTATCATTTATTTTATCTAGTTTAACACCTTCTATAAAAATCATTATTTCTTCAACTTCTTCTAATTCAGTTAAAGAATAAACAATAGATTCAATAGTATCTTCATTAGCACTACTAAATTCTTTACTAAAATTAATTTTTAATAACTTATTAGTTAAATCTATATCTAATACTTTTGTATTACTAGGTATAGTGGCTTTATATTCACTACTAATATAATCTTTTTTACTACCATTTATAGTTAAAGTATCAATAATTTCTAAAATTTTATCTAATATGTTTTCTTTATTAGATATTACTTCAGTTAAAACTAATAAATCATTATTAAATAAATAAACATTATTTTTTTCTACTTCTAAATATTTACTAGTTTCCATATAGTTAGTATTTACAGGAATTAAATATATAATTAATAATACTACTAATGTTAAAAAAGATATAATTAATTTTCTTTGCAAAGAAAAAAGCATTTAAACCACCTAATAAATTATATTACTAATAAAATAATCTAGAACAAAAAAAGCCATTTGGCTTATTAAAGAGATATTTCGTTTAATTTAAGTAATTCTACTAATGCTTGACTACGTCCTTTAACTCCTAATTTTTGAATAACATTTGAAATATGGTTTCTTACTGTTTTTTCACTAATACGTAATATATCGGCAATTTCTCTAGTAGACTTATTTCTAATTAAAAGTTCAAATACTTCTTTTTCTCTCATAGTTAATAAATTCATAATATCATTCCTTTTATAATATATTATGAATTTTAAAAGTACTTGTTACTACTATTGAAATTTAATAGTAATATATTTTTTATCTTCAAAAAGGGATTGAATTCTAGTAATAATTTTATTTGCAATAGTTTTATCATGAGTAGTACTAGAAATTACAATATTTATTTGATCTTGTTTTATTTTAACAAAAGCTTCATAATTAAATTCTTGTTTTAATATTTTTTCTATTTCTTCTTCTTTACCTTGTGTTTCATTAATATTTTTTAATTCTTCATAAGCATTATTTTTTTCTTCTATTGAAGTATTACTATCTAATAATGTAGTTTCTAATTCTTTAATAGTATTAAGTACTTCTTCATCATCAGATACTCTTAAAGCAACTAAATTGGTAGATTCACTTATTACTTCAGTTACATCATCATTTGGTGTACTAGTATATTCTAAAAGAGTATCACTAGGAATACTAATATAATATATACTTAAAATTAATATAATACTTAGTAAAGTTATAAACCATAAATTTTGCTTATTCATAAACATTCCTTTCATACTACTTAAATATATTCTATCTAGTGATAAATATGATATTTATTGGTAAAATATTTTTAATATGTTATAATTTATAAGAAAAGAGGTATTTATGAAAAAGTATTTTTCTTGGTTTATATTTATT
>CALWAK010000016.1 GCA_944373095.1 uncultured Bacilli bacterium | reverse complement strand
TAATACATCACAAATAAAGTCTATGCTCGAAAATCAAGCATAGACTAATTTAAAAATTTTTCATGCGTTTATCCTGCAGAGTTTTTATATTTTAATGACTTTAATGATAATATTTGCTATAATTAAGATGGTGATAATATGAATAATAAAGGTTTTACTTTAGTTGAGTTACTTGCTGTACTAGTTATTTTAAGCTTATTAATTACAATTGCAGTGCCATCTGTAAGTAGAATAATGTTAAGTATTAATGAGAGTATGTATTGTGAAAAAGTGAGTAATTTAGAGTCAGCAGCTAGATTGTATGCTGAGGATAATTATATGGATAAAATATCAGTTAATGAAAAAGTAATTGTTGAAAGTGTAAAATTAAGTGAGTTAGTAGATAAATCTTATGTAAAGAAAGATAAAGATACTTGTTATAGTGGTGATGATAATAATCCGTGTTTAATTGATCCAAGAGATGATTCTAGTATGGATAATTTAACATTTAGAATATATACTAAAAATAATCGAATATATGCAACTGTAAATTTTGATAAAAGTGTTTGTAATTAATAATTTGCTAAATTTAAAACTTTATGATAAAATAACTCTACTTTTAGAAAGGGGTGTTTAGCATGAGTAAATGTGTTTGTTTGATTGGAAGACCTAATGTTGGAAAGTCTACTATATTTAATCGTTTAATTGGAGAGCAGAAGTCTATTATTTTAGATACTCCTGGTATTACGCGTGATCGTATTTATGGTAATGTTAATTATGATGATCATCATTTTATATTAATTGATACTGGTGGTATTGATTTAGGTAATGGAGATTTTAATAAAGATATTGAAGCACAATGTGAAATTGCTATTGATGAAGCTGATATAATAATTTTTGTTGTAGATGGTAGAACTGAATTAAATCAAAATGATTATTATGTTCGTGATAAATTAATTAAATCAGGTAAAAAAGTTATTGTTGCTGTTAATAAATTAGATAATCCTAAAATGCAAGAAGAACTATTATACGCATATTATGAATTAGGCTTTTCATGCGTAATGCCATTAAGCGCTAGTCATAATATAGGGTTTGGAGATTTACTAGACGAAATAGTAAAAGATATTCCACTTAATGATAATGAATTTGATACTACTATTAAATTTTCTATAATTGGAAGACCTAATGTTGGAAAAAGTAGCTTAATAAATGCTTTATTAAATGAAAATAGAAGTATTGTGAGTAATGTGGCTGGTACAACTAGGGATGCAATTGATACTAAGTTTAATTATAATAATGAAGAATTTACTGTTATAGATACCGCTGGAATGCGTAAAAAAGGTAAAGTTTATGAATCAATTGAAAAATATAGTATGATACGTAGTTTAAAAGCAATATCAAGAAGTGATGTTTGTGTTGTTGTATTAAGTGCAGAAGATGGCATCATTGAACATGATAAACATATTGTTTCATATGCTCTTGAAGCTGGTAAAGCAATTGTATTAGTAGTTAATAAATGGGATACTGTAGATGATCCTAATACTGCTATAAAAAAATGGATAACTGATATTCAAAATAATTTTCAATTTATTCCTTATGTTAAACCTGTATTTTTAAGTGCATTAACTAAGAAAAGAATTCATACTTTAATGCCAGAAATTATCAAGGCTTATCAAAATACAATGCGTGAAATTAAAACTAATTTATTAAATGATGTTATAACTAATGCAACATCTTTACATGAACCGCCTTCTTATAAAGGAAGAAGATTAAAAATTTATTTTGTTAGTCAAACTGGTATTCATCCACCAAAATTTACTTTTGAGGTAAATGATAAAGGATTAATACATTTTAGTTATGAAAGATATTTAGAAAATAGAATTAGAGAAAATTTTGATTTAGATGGAACTCCTATTATTTTACAATTTAAAAATAATGGTGAAAAAGAATAACATAAATTAATTAAATTCATATATTAAATTAGGTGAATATAATGAATTTAAGTGATGATTTTTTTAAAAAAGTTGAAAAGAAAACTAATGTAAATAAAGATACTATTCTTTCATTAGCAGAAAAATTAAATAATAGTAATATGAAAGATGAAGGAACTTTAAGAGAAGTAATTAAGACATTATCTAAAATGACTGGTAAAAATGTTTCTAAAGAAAAGGAAGATAAGATAATTGATACTATTTTAAAAGATAAAGTTCCTAAAAATGTAGAAAAGATGTTTTAAAATAATTGACAAAGAATAGTTTTAGAACTAAAATATGGTTAAAGATTTGATTAGGACAAGATTATTAAAAGATTATTAAAGAGAGTTAGTGGTTGGTGTAAACTAATATATATTTTAATAATTACTACCTATGAATTTGCTATTAAAGGTAGCACGGGTAACTCCGTTATCATAATTAAGTAAATAATAAGGATGGTACCGCATCATTTGCTCCTTTGGCAAGTGGTGCTTTTTTTAAGGAGGTTTTATGAGTTTAGAAGATATAAATAGATTAAATAATGAATTAAAAAGATTAAAAGAAGAGTTATTTGAAGCTCGTGTTAAGTTTGCATTATCAACAGATGAAGAAGAAAAAACAAGATTATTAAATTATATTCAAGAATTAAAACATGAAATAGCTGATTTAATGCTGATAATAGAATGTTATAATATAGGAAGAGGTAAAGAAAATGATAAATATAAAAGAAGATAAAGAGTTAAGCGTATTAAATCATTCTTGTGCTCATTTACTTGCACAAGCAGTAAAACATTTGTATCCAAATGCTAAATTTTGGGTAGGCCCTGTAATAGAAGATGGCTTTTATTATGATATTGATTTAGGTGATAAAAAAATAACTGATGAAGATATTAGTGCTATTGAAAAAGAAATGAAAAAGATTTCTAAAGATGGTAAAAGAATTGTTAGACATGAATTATCTAAAAGTGAAGCTTTAGAAATGTTTAAAGAAGATCCTTATAAAATTGATCTAATTAATAATATGAGTGATAATGAAGTAATCTCTTGTTATACGCAAGGTGATTTTACTGATTTATGTCGTGGTCCTCATGTTGAAACTGTAAAATTACTTAAAAATTTTAAATTAACTAAATTTAGTGGTGCCTATTATAAAGGTGATGCTAATAACAAGATGCTTCAAAGAATTTATGGTGTTTGTTTCTTTACTAAAGAAGATTTAGATAACTATTTAGAAGAATTAGAAAGTGCTAAAGAAAGAGATCATCGTAAATTAGGTAAAGATTTAGAAATATTTATGAGTGATGATCTAGTTGGTAGAGGACTACCTATGTTTTTACCAAATGGATATATTATTTGGCAAGAATTAGATAATTATATTAAAAATAAAGAAAGAAAATTAGGTTACCAACATGTAATGACTCCTTGCGTTGGCAATGTAGAGTTATATAAAACATCTGGACATTGGGATCATTATAAAGAAAATATGTTTCCTAAAATGGAAGTTGATGGCGAAGAATTTGTTTTACGTCCAATGAATTGTCCTCATCATATGATGATTTTTAAGAACAAATTACACTCTTATAAAGATTTACCAGTTAGACTTGCTGAAATTGCTCATGATTTTAGATATGAGGCATCAGGGGCGTTAAAAGGAATTGAACGTGGTAGACACTTTTGTCAAAATGACTCACATATATTTGTAACTCCTGAACAAATTAAGGATGAATTTAAAGGTGTAGTTGATTTGATTTTTGATGTTTATAAAGATTTTAATATTACTAATTATCACTGTGTTTTATCTCTAAGAGATCCAGAAGATAAAGAAAAATATTATCCAGATGATGAAATGTGGAATAAAGCTGAAAACAATTTGCGTCAAGTATTAAATGATATTGGTATATCTTATACTGAAGAAATTGGCGAAGCAGCATTCTATGGACCTAAATTAGATGTTAATGTAAAACCTGCAGTTGGTAATGAGTATACTTTGTCAACTTGTCAGTTAGATTTTTGTCTACCAGCAAAATTTGATTTAAAATATATTGATAAAGATGGCGTTGCCAAGACTCCAGTAGTATTACATCGCGCTATTCTAGGCTCAATAGATCGTTTTATGGCTTATTTATTAGAAGAAACTAAGGGAGTTTTACCATTATGGTTAAGTCCTATTCAAGTAAATATTATTCCTGTTAATAATGAATATCATTTAGATTATGCTAATAAAGTTAATGATTTATTAATAGATAGTAATATAAGAACTAATTTGGATGATAGAGATGAAAAAGTTGGTTATAAACTAAGAGAAGGAGTTATAAAAAAGATTTTATATACTTTAGTACTAGGTGATAATGAAAAAAATAATAATACAGTAACTTATCGTAAATATGGTACAGAAGAAAAAATTACTATTTCTTTAGATGAATTTATTAGTATGATAAAAGATGAAATAGTAAATAAAAAATAAATTATAGGTATTAATTATCTATAATTTTTTTAATATTATTTATCTATTATAGTATAATAGTTATAGAAAGTAGGTATTGTATGTTAGAAGTTATAGGTATTATTTTTATCATTGTAGTAGGATGTCTTAGTCATTTTCTATATGATTGGACTCACCATAATAAGTTAGTTGGTTATTTTACTGCAGTAAATGAATCAACTTGGGAACATTTAAAATTAGTTATTGCCCCATCATTTATCTGGTTAATTATAGAATATCATTTTTATTTTGATAACCCTAATTTATTTTTTGCTCGCTTTATAAGTTTAGTGGTTATGCTATTAATTATTCCTTTTATATTTTATTCTTATACTCATGTTACTAAAAAGCCAATTTTATTTGTAGATATTAGTAGTTTTATTGTTTCTATTATTATTGGTCAATTAGTATTTAGTAAATTAATAAATATAACTAGTAGTAATTTAGTTTTAACTCATATTGGTATAATTGGTTTAATTATTATCTTTTTAATTTATATAACTCGTACTTATGTTCCAACAATGAACTTTTTACATAAAGATCCAATTACAAATAAATATGGCATAGAAGGGCATTTTGATGATAAATAAAATCTTATCTAATAAAAGATAAGTTTTTTTATGGTATAATCTACTTGAAGTAGGTGTATTTATGAAATCATATTATGATAAATTAGATAATAAAATTAAAGAATATTTTAATATTTTAGAACCAGATTTTCCAAATTGGTTAGATGATTATATTAATACTAAAGAAATGTTAAAGCAAAAGTATACAAGTCTTTCATGTGGGACAATATATTCAGATTTATTTAAGAGTACTTTCTTTTATTCTAATTTGGATCACTCAATTGCTGTAGCATTAATTGTTTGGCATTTTACCCATGATAAAAAGCAAACTTTAGCAGGATTATTTCATGATATTTCATCACCATGTTTTAAACATTGTATAGATTTTTTAAATGGTGATTATATGAATCAAGAGTCGATAGAAGATTTAACTACAGAAGTAATTAAAAATTCTAAAGAAATAATGGAATTATTAAAAAGAGATAAAATTGATTTAACAGAGGTTGATAATTATCATATTTATCCAGTTGCTGATAATGATAGTCCAAAACTAGCAGCAGATAGATTAGAATGCTTTTTCTCTAATGGGTTAATAACTTATGAAATAATAGATATTGAGAAAGTTAAAGAAATTTATAATGATTTAGAAATACAAAAGAATGAAGATAATCAAATTGAATTAGGATTTAAAACTAAAAAAATAGCTAGAGAATTAGTAAAATATAATAATATGTTATCTACAATCTATCATGAAGATAAGACAAGATATTCTATGCAATTTATTGCTGATATTATAAAATTATTAAATAAAGATAATTTAATTAAAATAAGTGATTTATATAATTTAAAAGAAAGTGAAGTTATTGAAATAATATTAAATTCTAAATATAAAGATGTATTTAATAAATGGTTAAAAGCTAAAAAAGTTAATGTATCTAAAACAGAACCAAAAGGGGTGTATTATGTTCATCATCCTGCTAAAATAAGATATATTAATCCTTTATATAATGGTGTAAGAATATATAATGCTTGTAAAATAGCTAAAAAAATGATAGATAAGAATTTAGCTTATGATATGAATAATTATGTATATTTAGATTTTAACCTAGAAAATTAAAGCAAAGTTTATAATTTTGTGGTACAATTAGTTTATCATAGAGAAAGTCTGTGATTTAGATTATCTTTTATAGGAGGTGTGTGAGTTGAAAAAGATTTTAATGATTATTGGTGGCATATTTTTGTTTCTTGTAGTAGCTTTTATAGTTTTATACTTAATAATATCAGCAACCTCTAAAAAACTTGTTTGTAAATCAGATGAAGGTAATATTACAATTATGTATAATGATAAAACTATAAACGGTTATACTGCAAGCGGTATTTCATATGATTTAGATGGTCAAAAAAAATATGCTGAAGAAATAGGTATTGATGCTTATATTGATGAATTTTCAACGTGGTTTAGTAATAATACTACTGGTAGTTGTTCTGAAAAATAGTTACTTATTGAATTGCTAATATATTGTTAGCAATTTTATTAAACTTTAGTGTTTGACTTACGAATTAAGCTCTTAAAAACCACTAGCTTAGCTAGTGGTATTAATTTGCTTAAAGCAATATGACATCTCTCTGTGCTATAATATGATGCGTTCAAGCTCATATAATGCATGGAAGGAGGGATGTCATGGCTAAGAGTTTAGCACATACAAAATATATGTGCAAGTACCATATTGTATTTATTCCAAAATTTAGAAGAAAAGCAATATATAATACATTGCGAAAAGATATACAAACGTATATAAAAGATTTATGTAAATGGAAAGGTGTAGAAATAATAGAAGGTCATATGATGCCAGATCATGTGTATTTATTATTGGAAATACCACCAAAAATGAGTGTATCATATTTTATGGGATATTTAAAAGGAAAAAGTAGTTTGATGATATTTGAGCATTATACAAATTTAAAATATAAATTTGGAAATAGAAATTTTTGGGCAACTGAATATTATGTAAGTACAGTAGGATTAAATGAAGCAACAATAAGAAAATATATCCGTGAGCAAGAAAATGAAGATATGATGCAAGATAAATTAAGTAAGAAGGAATATGAAAACCACGTTTTTTAGGCGTGGCTAGTCGTTTTAATGGAGCTATATTTGAAGATATTAACAGCTTTTCAATTCTTAACAATTTGATACGTAAAATATTAATTTTTAATAACAACTTAATTAAAATTATTAAATTGTTTTTTAAATTCATTAAAGTTATTGTTTTTATATCCTTCATAAATTATTTTATAATCACTATCAAAATCTAAATATGTATCTGTATTGTAAAATTTATATTTTTGCTTAAATTCTTTAACCTTTGAAAAAGGTATAAAATCCATTAGATAATAACTTGGATAACCACCGCATAAGTAACAAAATTTATATTCATTGTTTTCTGCATAACTTATAATGGTTAATCTTCTACCATCACTAAGTTCTATTAAAGAACCAATAGGGAGTAATTCCTTATTCATTACTATCACCTTTTTTTCCATTCCATTTATCGATATCATTTAAAATATTTCTTCTGTATTCATCGTCATATCCTGGATAAATAATCTCTTTTATATCTTCATGCATAATACATAGTATATTTGATAAATCACCAGATGGATATGGACTAAGTTCATAATCAACATAGTAGTATACGTTTTTCATATCTTTCTCTTCACTATAAACATGTGATTTTCTTAAAATAATATCATTACACCTGAAAGGCGTACAAACATTACCCAGGTATCTAAAAATCATATATTCATTATTATCATTATGTAATTTTACAATTGTTCCTACTGGTAAATAGTCAATGTATTTTCTTTTACTTAATATAATTTTCTTTTTTTTAAATGGCCACATAATTCCTCCTTCTATTTGATAATTTGTTGTTTCTAATTTCATTACGTTAAAGTTTTATTAATTCTGTTTCAGAAAAACGAATTATACAATATATATTTGCAAACCATTGTATGTTACTTGTAGATGATATACTTAATAAACTTATTTTAGTCATTGTTATAAAGTAGTCATTTGTATTAAGTCATAATTTACTTAACATAAGTTCAACATTTTGTTCATTTGTAATTTTCAATTCATAATTTAATTTAATTTCATTACATCCATATCAATTCCTCTTCTATAATCTAGCAATAGTATATCACAAATTTTAATTATTATATAAAATAATTAATATAAATAAAATATTTTAGTATCGTTATTTTTCAAAATTGCCATTTCTTTTTTCTTACTCATCAATTATATTATACTTATATAAATCAATGTTAAATTATATATCATTATATGTTTATTTTAGTGTATTATTGTAAATAGTAAAATAAAATGTAGAAAATCGCAATTTAATTTGTCGGCTTTGCTCACTTTTAAGCAAATGATATTATAGATTATTCATATGTCCTTTTCAATATTGAAGTGTTGCACTTCAAATTTTAAATTAACAGACAATAAAATATAATCTTGACAAAGTTATTTTTTTCTTTATATAATTTTTATAATGGAAAGAGGTTGTATATATATGTTATGTAAAAAATGTGGAGTAAATAATATTCCTGGTGCTAAGGTTTGCGCTAATTGTGGCAATCCACTTGAAGATGAGGTACTAGATACAAATCAAGCAATAGTGAATAATTCTAGTTCTAATTCATTAAGTACTGCTACTAAAAATAATAATGGAAAAATAATAATAATTGTAGTACTACTTGTAATATTTGTGACAGCTATTGGCGTTGGTGGTTATTTAATAGGTAATAAGCTTGGTGAAAGCAAATGTGATAATAATTGTGCCAATAATAATAGTAATAATAATAATAATCCAGTAATTAATGATTCGAGTAATCAAGATATGGATAATAATGTAGGTAATGAAGATGAAGATGAAGATGAAGTTTTACCTTTAGCAAATAGTATAAAAGTTCAAGCTAACGGACTTACTTATGAAATTCCATCTAAATATCGTTATATTGTAAAAGAAGATAGTTTAGCAATTACTAACAAAGAGGGAACATGGCAGATAGCTTTTGGAACAGCTCCATTTAATTATGCTACGGCCAAAGCAAATTTAGGGACTCTTTTGGCAGATTTTATTAATACTTTTGGACCTAGTTTTAAATTATCTGAAAAAAATGTTGATGGTTTAAGTTTAATTTATGGGGAAGTATTATATAATAATCAGTACATAACTACAATTATTAGTGAGTTAAATGATAGTACATCCAATCTGGTTGCAATATCATCTTTAATTGATGATGATAGTGTTATTTCTATAGCAACTAGCATTCTTAAAACTATAACTGTAAATCGTGATATTGATACAAATAGCTTTATTGGATTAAATAGCATAAAAGATGTTATAAATAAATTAAATGATCAAGAATAATTATAATAAATTAATTTTTTCATTAATTATTGTTATTTTAATCACAATTTTAGTTATAGTTTTAGTATATTTTTCAATTGAAAAAAAAGAAGAACCAATACAAAATACATCAACAAAAACTATTATGATATATATGGTTGGCTCAAATTTAGAAAGTGATTTTGCATCAGCTTCCTCTGATTTAGAAGAAATAAGTACAAATATTCCAAATTTAAATGATGTAAATGTAGTTGTGTATTTAGGTGGCTCAAAATTATATCACAATTCTTATTTAGATTCTGATGAAAATGTGATTTTAAAATTAACTGACCATGGCTTTGAAACTTTAATTGATTTTCCTGCTAAAAATATGGGAAGTAGTGATACACTATCTTACTTTATAAATTATATTAGTGATTTATACAAAACTGATGAATATTCACTAATATTGTGGGATCATGGTGGAGGTCCTTTAATAGGTTATGGCTTAGATGAAACAACAAATGATATTTTAACTCTTAGTGAAATAAAGAATGCATTGGATAATACTAAGTTTAATGGTGATAATAAATTAGGATTTATTGGCTTTGATGCTTGCTTAATGGCTAGTTTTGAAGTAGCAAATTTGTTTGCACCTTATTCTAATTATTTAATAGCGAGTGAAGAAGTAATACCTGGAGATGGCTGGGATTATGCATTTTTAAAGGATATTTCAAAATCTGATGATACCGTTATTATTGGAGAAAAAATAATTAATAATTACTTTAATTATTATGAAAATATAACAAACATGTATGATTTAACGTTATCTTTATTTGATTTATCAAAAATAGAAAATTTAAATTCTTCTTTAAATAGTTTATTTAATTATTTAAATAAAAATTTATCAACAGAAACATTTGCAAATTTTGTTAAGACTAGAGTTAAATCGAAAACATTCGGTGACTATAGTTCATCTACTAAGTATGATTTGGTAGATTTGTATGATTTAGTGCAATTAACTGGTGGTGATTTAGCAAATCAGGTTATTAATAATATAGATGATTTAATAATTTATAATAAAGCAAATATAAAACGTGCTAATGGATTAACAATATATTATCCGTATTCAAATAAAGCAATGGCAGTATCTTCTATGTCAACGTACAAAAAATTTAATGTAGTTGATAGTTATTATAAATATATAGTGAATTTTACAAATATTTTAATTGGCAAACCAATTAAAAAATTAGATATATCTAGCCGTGCCCCGGTTATTACTTCATCCGGTAGTTATGATTTTACATTTACTTTAACAGATGATGAGTTAGCTAATTTTTCTAGTGCTGGATATAATATTTTTAGGCGTAATGAAGAAGGTTATTATGAACTCTTATATGTTGGTAATGATGCTGTTTTAGAAGGTAATACTTTAAAAGCAAATATACATGATAAGGGAATTAAAGTGGTTACTAATGAAGAAGAATCTGATAATATCGTTTTACTTTTATATGATACAACGGACGAGTATAGAAGATATATTACTCCAGTTATGTTAACAAATATTAGTGAAAATATGGATTTTTCGGATTATAAAATGCAAAGTGGATATTTGCAATTAGCAGTATATAATAATGGAAATATAGAAGCTTTGGGAATTGTACCCATGGATGATTATGCCAATGTTGCTCCTAAAAAGTTAACTAATTTAAATGATTGGAAAACTATTCAATTTCTAAAAATGAGTTATAATATATTTGATTCGAATGGTAATTATACTAGTAATTGGGAAGGGTCCGGGACTATAACAGGATGGGAATTTGGTATAAATGATATCAAAAGTTTTGAAAAATATGATTTTTTGCAATCTGAAGATGAGTATTATTGTATTTTTGTAATTAATGATAGTCAAGGAAATGTTAGTTATAGTCAACCAATTTTACTAAATAAAAACTAATAATATTTTATATATATAAAAATGTGTATTTGATATTATATTCTTAAGGGGCTGTCTCAAAATTAATCACTTAATTTTGAGACAGCCCCTTTGTATTTACATTGTGTTTAGCAATATAGAAAATTTAATTTATGTTTTTAAATTAGACAGAAAGAAGGTTAAAATAAAATGAATATTAGAAATGGTATAGCATATTCAGGTAATCAAGTAGAGTGTGGTACTTTAAAAGAAAAGATAAAACACGCTATTGAAAATGGTATAGGTTACATACAAATTAGAACTAAAGATATCCAAGATATGATTATTGTAGATAATCATTTGGATAAATTGAGGTTACAAGAATTAATTTAATTGTTTAAAAGTTATGACGGAACAATAAGTGTTCATCTACCAAATCCTGTATGGAATTATGAAAATTTAGAACTATTAGAAAGTAATAACTTAGTTTATATATTAATAAAGGAAATATTATTACCCCTAGGAATTAAAGATTATACAATCCATCCACATTTTAGTAGACAAGTTTATGAAAATCTTACTGAAAGTCAAAAACAAATAATGCTTGAAAGAATGGCCAATTATTTTTCAAATTTAACAAATTTAGGAGTTAATTTAGCAATTGAAAATGTTCCTGTAAGGGATTTAAATCTTATTAAACAAATGCCAGAAAGTGATAAGAAAAAAAGCTTTAAAAAATATTAGTTATGGAATGACGATTGATGAAATCCAATATATTTTAAATTTGACAAAAAGAAAAGTTAGTAATGGTAGGGTTGGAACTACTTATGATACTGGTCATTCCTTAGCAATGATTAATGATATTAATCTTAAGTATAAAGAAGTAGATAATTGGATAAATCATTTTAAAGATGATATTATTATATATCATATAGCACCTAATTTAGGTAATGATCCATTAAAATTAACTGATGAAGCAAAAGAACATAATATTGATATTATAAGTTGTGTTTATGATGCTTCAGAAAAATATGGGGTTGATGCTTTAACTTTGATTGAAGCCCATGCTGGATTTGAAAAATTAACTGAGTTAAATGAACTTGCTAATTTTGTAAAAAACAAGAATAAAAAAAATCTTTAATATAATAATTTTAATATAGACAAGTGAGAAAATATTTATTACAATGAAATTGCAGTAGCGATTGGATTATTATCCTACTTTAACGATTCGTTAAGGGACTATTTAAGTTATAGATATTAAATAGTAATACTTCAAAGGACTATTCTACACGTTGTGTAGTCGCTTCGTTTTACTCCGCTACAGTCCATTTACGTATTACGATATCATTAGTACTGCATTTAGGAGGTAGTAAAATGTGGAAATATATTGGTGTTAAAGAATGCAATGAATTTTTACTATCTCTTAATTTATTAAATTGTAAAGATGAAAAAAAATATATTAAAACAATATATTCTTTAAGTAATAATATTGAAAATAACTATAAAATATATAATATTAAAAAGAAAAATGGTAAATTAAGAAAAATATATGAACCTAATAATATTTTAAAACATATACAAAGAAAAATATTAGAAAATATTTTAAATAATAAAAGTATATCTATATATGCTAAAGCTTATCACAAAGGTATCTCTTTAAAAGATAATGCGTTACCACATCTCAATAAAGATGTAATATTAAAATTAGATATTAAGAATTTTTTTGAAAGCATTTCTTTTTTTAATGTTTATGAAAGTTGTTTTTCAATTGAGTATTTTCCTAAATCGGTTGGAATGATATTAACTTATTTATGTACATATGATGATCATTTAACTCAGGGCTCACCAACATCGGCATATATTTCTAATTTAGTTATGAAAGAATTTGATGAAGATATTGGTAATTGGTGTACTACTAATAATATTAATTATACAAGATATTCTGATGATATGACTTTTTCAGGTAATTTTAATCCTAGTGAAGTAATTAATTTAGTTCGTAATAATTTAAGTAAGTTAGGTTTAGAAATTAATAATGATAAAATACATGTAATTAGAAAATCTTCTAGACAAAGTGTTACGGGAATAGTAGTTAATGAAAAAATTCAAGTAAGTATTAAATATAGAAAAGATATAAGACAGGAAATGTATTATATAAATAAATATGGCTTAAAAAATCATTTAAAAGTAAAGAATATAAAAATGAATCATAAGAATTATTTAAATAAATTATATGGTAAAATATTATATGTTTTACAAATAAATAGTAGTGATAAAGAGTTTATAGAATATAAAAAAATAATTAAAAAGCTAAAAGAAACCTCTAATTTATAACAAAGGTTCCTTTTTTATTACATTTACGTTATACCATAATTTAGTTAAAATTTAAAGACTTGTAATTAAACTGATTATGAGTAAAATGTGTTTATGAGGTGGTTTATATATATGAAAGAATTTTTTAAAAACATTAAATTCGTTTGGAAATATGCTAAAAGTGAGAAAAGAAGAATAATTATTTATTTTTTATTAAGTATATTTGGAATAGTATCAAGTATAATTTATCCGTTTATTTCAGCAAGAATTATTGTTAATTTAACTAGTAATCAAATAAATCAATTTATATTTATGGGGTTTGTTATATTTACTGCATATATGTTTAATGATACATTATATTATTTTAAAAGTAAATTATATGAAAAGATATTTAGACAGATATATATTAATATTCAAACTAATTTAGGAGCAGAAATTCTAAAGTTGAGTAATAAAACTTTAGAAGAAAATGGTTCTGGTGTATTTATTCAAAGACTAGTAGGTGATACTAAAAGAATTTCAACAATATTTACAGATTTAAATAGATATGTTGATGGAATTATATCCAATATCGGTATAATGGTAACTTATTTTATTTTAAGTAAAGTAATGTTTATCTTTATTTTAATTGCTTTTTCCATTAGATTTATAATAGAAATATTTAGAATTAATGTTTATAATAAAAATGAAAAAGAGTATCGTAAAAACAATGATGATTTAACTGGTTTTACTGGAGAGATTGTTCGTGGAGCAGAAGATATTAAAATGCTTAATGGTGAGGCTAGCTTTTTAGAAGAATTAAAAAGAAGATTTGAAAGTTTAAATAATGAAAAATATGAAATGGAAAACACTAATTTGGCATTTTTATTATGTAGATGGTATTGGAACCAAATTTCCTATTTTTTAATGATTGTAATTGTTGGGATATTAGTAAAAAATGGTAGCATAGAAATTGCTACGGCAGTTGTTTTATTTAATTTTGGAAATAGATATAACAGTTTAGTAGGCTATATTACTGGATTTCATGAATTAGTAAAACAATTTAATCTATCTGCTACAAGGATATTTGATATTTATGAGGATGAAAAATATGAAAAGGAATCATTTGGTAATAAACATTTAAATAAGATAAATGGTGATTTTGAATTTAAGAATGTAACTTTTAAATATGATACAAATAATGTCTTAAATAATTTAAATTTTAAAGTACATGCGAATGAAACAGTAGCGTTTGTAGGTAAAAGTGGTGCCGGAAAAACTACTATATTTAATCTTTTGTGTAAAATGTATGATAACTATGAAGGGACTATAACAATAGATGAAATTAATATAAAAGACTTAGATAAAGAGTCTATTAGAGGGAATATTACTATTGTTAGTCAAAATCCTTATATATTTAATATGAGCATAAAAGATAATTTAAAATTAGTTAAAAAAGATCTTACAGACGAAGAAATGAAAGAAGCTTGTAAAATGGCTTGTTTAGATGATTACATTGAATCTTTACCTAATAAATATGATACTGTTTTAGGTGAGGGTGGTATAACTTTATCAGGTGGTCAAAAGCAACGTTTAGCTATAGCGCGTGCCTTTGTTCAAAAAACAGAAATTATTCTTTTTGATGAAGCAACAAGTGCCCTAGATAATGAAACTCAAGCAAAGATTCAGCAAGCTATAGCAAATCTTCAAAAAGATTATACTATTTTAATTATTGCCCATCGTTTATCTACTATTAAAAGTGCTGATAGAATTTTAGTTTTAGATAATGGAAATATTGTAGGTGAAGGAACTCATACTAAATTACTAAAGACTTGCAAATTGTATAAAGAACTATACGAAAATGAAATAATTAATATTGATAATTAACCTATAAAATACTTTACATTCTATATCGTTGATTTTAGTTGTAACTCAATATAAGTGTTATAATATAAATTGTAAATATTATAGGTGATGTAGTATGAAGTATAAAAAAAAGAAAATAAAATTAACTAAATTTGGAAAAATATTTTTTAGTCTTATTGGAATATTTATAATTAGTATATTTATGTTAAGTATAAATAGTTTTAAACATCGCTTTTATAAAGTAGAAGAAAGTGATAATTATTTAATTGAAATTAATTATCCACAAGTAAAAAATAAAAGTATTATTGCGTATTCAAAAGAATATATAAAAAATATGGAAAATGATTTTAAAAATAATATAGAAGGAATTACTGATTTGAATTCGGCTAAATATGAATTTAAAACAGATTATGAGATAACCGAAAATGAAGATATGCTAGGAGTACATTTAATAATTTATGAATATACTGGTGGAGCACATTATATAAGACATGATAAATCTTATTATTATGAAAAGGATGAAGGAAAAGTTGTATCAATAACTGATTTTTTAGAAGACGAAAAAAGTTTAGATAAATTAGCCAATATTTCTTACTATTATGTAATGAAGTATAGTGATGAAAATGACTTAAATTTTGATGAAAAGATGGTTAAATCAGGATTAGAATGTGATCCTAAAAACTTTGAACACTTTAACTTTATTGATGCTGGTTTAGAAATTATTTTTCCACCATTACAAGTAGCTTGTTATGCAGCTGGTGAAATAAAGATTTTAATTCCTTATAATGAGTTAGAAGGTATTATTAAATCTAAGTATTTAAACTATAATAAAAGTGAAGATGAACATGTAAATAATACTCGTAATTTAAAAGAATTTAGTAATAAAAAGTTAATTGCTTTTACTTTTGATGATGGTCCTAGTTATATTGCAACCAATAAACTTCTTGATAATTTAGATAGATATAATGCTCGTGTTACATTTTTTGTATTAGGCAGTCGTGTTAATGATTATAATGTCACTTTAAAAAAAGCTTATGATATGGGAAATTTAATTGGTAGTCATACATATAGTCATGTTGATCTTACTACGTTAAATAATTTTAATGTTATGGAAGAAATAAAAAAAACTAATGATGCTATTAAAGAAGTAACCAATAGTGATACCCTATATTTAAGACCACCATATGGTAATACTGATTCAGAAATTCGTAAATTAGCAAATATGTATAATATATTATGGGATTTAGATACTGAAGATTGGAAATATAAAGATCCAGAAAGAATCGCCAATTACATTGTAGAAAATGCTCATGATGGTGCAATAGTATTACTTCATGATTTATATGAAACCTCTGTTGACGGAGCATTACTTGCTATGGAAAGATTAGAAAAAGAAGGTTATGCATTTGTAACAATTGAAGAAATGGCAATTATAAAAAATATTAATTTAGAAAAAGATAAAAATTATTATCAAATACAATAATAATTAAGTTATAAACTCCTACATATAATTAATATTTAATAATATATTTAATGTAGGGGGTAAAATGAATAAAATAGATAAACTTTTTAACGAATTTGTAGATAAGATTAATTCCATGACTAAAGAAGAAATATATCTTAATATTAAAAAAAGTTTTGATAAAGTTCCAATCGAAACTCAAAAATCTATTGCAGTCTTTTTTGGCAAATTTAATTATTGGGGAAAAATTGATCTAGAAAATAATAATTATGAAGCTTTATACGAAAAAGCTACTACTTTAAAGGAAAATATAAATGAATTTAAATGGCTTTATAATATATTAAAAGATTATAAATCTAAGAAACTTTTATATGGAATTTTAAATAATTGGTTTTGTTATGATTTTAATACTGTTAATTCTTGTTTAGGAACTCCATATAAACATTATTTCGACTTAGATATAATTTCAAATTGTCAAGATGAAGTAGTAGTTGATTTAGGTGCTTATACAGGAGATACTATTTTAGATTTTATTGATACTTATGGTGAAGAATCTTATAAAAAGATATATTGTTATGATATAACTGATGAGGTTTTTACATATTTAAAAAATAATTTATCTAAATATCAAAATATAATTTATCGAAAAAAGGCAGTAAGTAATAAAATAGGTAATTTGTATTTGGAAACAAATCCTTTTTCAATATCAGCTAATAAAGTAAGTGAAAATGGAGATATTTTGTTAGAAAGTACAACTTTAGATGAAGATATAAAAGAAAAGGTTAGTATGATTAAAATGGATATAGAAGGAAATGAGAAAAATGCCTTGCTTGGAAGTATTAATCATATAAAAAATGATAAACCTAAGTTATTGATTTCGGTTTATCATAATAATAATCATTTATGGGAAATACCTAAATTAATTAATGATATTAATCCTAATTATAATTATTATTTAAGATGTTATGGTAATTGCATATATCCAACTGAAATAGTTTTATTTGCAATACCTAAAATTTAATGTAAGTTTAATGATTTGTAAACTTATATGTGTTTTTATCACTAATTTAACTTAGTGATAATTTTTTATACAAAATAAAAACTTACGAACTGTAAAAGTCCGTAAGTTGTATTTCTTTATGGAGCGAATCACATACAAGTTACGAACTTTATTCTTTTTCTGTATTCATTATATATTAAAATTAATATATTTTCAATATTATAATTTCAACATTCTCCAATAGTATAGATTATTTTTGGTTTTAATGGTATAATTAGCACAACAAACAAATCGTTAAATAGTAATTTGTAAATAGGAGGTATTGTATGTTAATTACAGGAATTTTAATTACAATAGTTGCAATTTTTATGATTTTAGTTCCTCAATTTTTTATGGGACTTAAAAGTCCTAGAATACCAGATAAATTATTAAAAAACTCTAAAATGAAAATTGTTCTTAGAGTATGGGGCAGCATTTTTGTAATAGTAGGAATTTTATTAATTGTTTTCGCAATTATTTAATAGTAAATTACAATTTAGTGATTTGTTAAGCAAATAGTAAGTTGTGGAGGAGATTAAGCTTATGAATATAGTGATAGAAAAATTGAAAAAAGAAGATTTAAGAGAAGCCATTAATATATATGATAGTAATCACAAGATAAAAACTAATTATGAAAAACTATTAAATATTTATGATAAAATTTATAATAATCCAGCATATCATAATATAGTAGCAAAATTAAATGGAAAAATTGTCGGCTTAGCAACGATAATTATAAATTATGATATTGTTGAAGAACTGAATCCATTTCTTACTATTTGGAATTTTGGTATAAAATGTGAATATAGAAGGCAAAAAATTGGAACTAAAATGTTTGAATATATTTATAAATTTGCTAAGGAAAATAATTGTGAATTTATTTCTTTAATTGCTGAATCTAATAATGCGATTGCACAAGCTTTTTATGAAAGTTTAGGATATATGAGAGAAGTAGGATATGTAAAAATAATTAACAAGGAAATTTGATAAACAACAAATTACAATTTATCGAATAGATAATTATGGGCTTATCAGAAATGGTAGACTCTTTTTTTATGCTCAAAATAGAAAGGAGTGATAAAAATTACAATAATATTATTTCTTAACAATCATTTAAAATAT
>CALWAK010000015.1 GCA_944373095.1 uncultured Bacilli bacterium | reverse complement strand
TAACGTCACATTGGTGCGACGATTTTACCTTATGGAGCAAGTGAGGAGGATCGAACTCCCATCTCAACCTTGGCAAGGTCGTATACTAGCCATTGTACTACACCTGCGTACATGAATAATATATCAAATGTTTTTATTAATTTCAAGTATTAATTGATATAAAATTTGTACAATATATTTTATGCTAGTAAAAAATAATTAATACTTTATAAGTATTATTTTCTTTTGATATAATAAAATTGAAAAGAGGAAAATATGCAAGAGAGAATATTATATTTAGTAGATGTTTTAAATAAAGCTAATGTTGAATACTATGTATTTGATAATCCTACATTAACAGATAATGAATATGATTCATTAATGGATGAATTAATAAAATTAGAAGAAAAATATCCGGAGTATAAAGTGTCTAATTCTCCAACTGGTAGGATAGGTAATGAAGTAATTGCAGAATTTAAAAAGTTTACTCACCCAACACCTATGTTTAGTTTGTCTGATGTATTTAATGAAGAAGAAGTAAGAGACTTTGACCGAAAAGTCACGGCAGTAGTAGGGAAAACTTCTTATATGTGTGAGCTTAAAATGGACGGCCTAGCTGTTTCATTAATTTATAAAGATGGTAAGTTTGTAAGTGCGGCAACTCGTGGTGATGGTGTAGTTGGTGAAGAAATTACTCATAATGTAAAAACTATAAAAAAATTGCCATTAACTTTAAAGAAGCCAGTAGATTTAGAAGTTCGTGGCGAAATATATATGCGCAAGGATGTTTTTAATAAATTAAATGAAGAGCGTAAAAAAAATAATCTTCAATTATTTCAAAATCCAAGAAATGCTGCAGCTGGCTCAATTAGACAACTAGATAGCAGTATAGCTAGAGATAGAAATTTAGATATAGTATTATATCATTTACCAAATACAAATTTATCCTTACATAGTCAAACTATAAATTATTTAAGTGAAGTAGGTTTACCTACAAATCCTAATAATAAAATTTGTAATAATATTGAAGAAGTAATGGAATATATTGCTTATTGGACAAAGAAAAGACCAACACTTCCATATGAAATAGATGGTATAGTAATTAAAGTGGATAATATTGAATATCAAAAAAAACTTGGTTTTACTGTAAAATACCCCAAGTGGGCAGTAGCGTATAAGTTCCCAGCTGAAAAGGTTATTACTAAATTAACAGATATTGTATGTACTGTAGGAAGAACTGGACAAATTACTCCGAATGCTGTATTAGAGCCAGTAAAAGTTGCAGGTTCAACCATAAGAAGAGCAACATTGCACAATTATCCTTATATTTTAGAAAAAGATTTAAAAGTAGGAGATTATGTTTATTTACATAAAGCAGGGGATGTTATTCCAGAAGTAGTTGGACCAGTTATTGAAAGACGAACAGGTGCTGAAAAAACTTATGAGATGATTAAAAATTGTCCAATTTGTAATACTAAATTAGAACTATCTTCAAGTAAAATAGATTATTATTGTCCAAATAAGAACTGTCAAGCTAGAATGGTTAATTCTTTAATTCATTTTATTTCACGAGATGCAATGAATATTGATGGTTTAGGTGATAGAATTATGGAAGATTTTTATAATCTTGGCATAATTAAAAACATTGTTGATATATATAAATTAAAAGATAAAAAAGAAGATTTAATTGAATTAGAAGGATTTGGAAGTAAATCAGTATCAAATTTATTAATTTCAATTGAAGAAAGTAAAAATAATTCATTAGAAAGGCTATTAAATGGTTTAGGAATAAGTGGGATTGGTCTTAAATCAGCTAGGTTGCTTGCAAAAAAATACGAAACAATGAATAATTTAATGAATGCTTCTTTTGAAGAATTATTGGAAATAAAAGATATCGGTGAAGTTTTAGCCAATAATATAAACAAATATTTTTCTAATCCTGCTAATAGAATTCTTATAAATGAATTAGAACAAATTGGTATAAATATGAACTATAATGGAAAAAAAGTTAAGTTTGCTGAAGCTATAACTGGTAAAAAGTTTGTTATAACGGGTACTATTGATTTTATGAATAGAGATAAAATTAAAGAAATAATTTTAGATTATGGTGGAAATGTATCTGAAAGTGTTAGTAAAAAAACTGATGTAGTTATATGTGGCCATGATGCTGGATCAAAATATAATAAAGCAATTGAATTAAATATTACTATTTGGGATGCAAATAAGTTACAAGAAGTTATAGAAAGTTTGAATTAAAAGGGGGATTTGTCAAATAAAATTAGTTGTAGTATAATAATTTTGAAAAAAGAGAGGTAAGTATGAAAAAAATAATTAGAAATAATAAAGCTATTGTTTTAATGCTGATAATTATTTTGATTTGTGCAGTATTAAGTATAACCTTATTATTTAAATATTTTTACTTTGGAAATGGTGGTACTAAATATGGTGATAGGCTAGATGGTATAGAAGCTGTAGAAATTACTGATGATGATAAAAATAATGTTATTACTACTTTAGAAGAACTTGAGTATGTAGAAGATGCCAATGTTTTAATTACGGGAAAAATTGTTTATATAAAAATAGTTTTTACTCCAGGGTATGATTTAACTTCAGCTAAAAGTGAAGCAGCAAAGACATTAGATATGTTTAGTGATGATAAAAAAGCTTTTTATGATTTTTCATTTACTATCGTAAGTGAAGAAACTGAAAAATCTGAAGGATTTATGATAATGGGTGCTCGTAATAAAAATGGTACAAATCTTGTTTGGAATAATAATAATCCTGTTGAGGATGTTGAGGAAGAGTAGTAAATATGAAAAGAAGTGTAAAAATTGGTTTAGTTTCTTTTGGACTGATTATATTAATAGTTATCATAGTAATAATTACTATGAATATGCTAAATGACGAAAATAAATTAACTGTTGATGAGAAAAAGTGGATAAATAATAATTTAACTAGCGTTATAAATGTAAATATGATAAATGATTTAAATGTTTTTGGAAATAATGGTAGTGGATTATTTTACGATTTTATTAATGATTTATCTAATGATTATGGATTAACTATTAATCCTGTTACATATAATGGTTCAAGTGATACGGTTAGTAGCGGATTTGTTACTACTAATGTTTTAGATGATAAATTTATTCCTTTTTATGAAGATAATTATGTTTTAATTGGTAAAGAATATGAATTAATTGATAATATAGATGAACTTTCTGGTAAAACTATTGGAATATATAATAATAATTATAATTATGTTTTAAGTTATTTAGATGGTTTAAATATTACTTTTACGCAATATGAAAGTTCAGCTAAATTAAAAGAAGCGTTTGATAAAGATTTAGAATATATTCTTGTCCCTAAATATTGTTATTTAACATATATATTAGAAAATAATTATACAATAGTATATCATTTTAGTGATATTAAATATTATTATGGTTATAGAATGCTAGATGATTATTTTAGTAATATTATAAAGAAATACTATAATAAGTGGGAAGATGATAATGAAGATAAAGCTATAAGTAAGGAATTAGGAAATAGTTTAATTGAAGGCTTACATTTAACTGATTTAGATTTAAAAGAAATAGATTCTAAAATTTATAATTATGGTTTTTTAAATAATAGTCCTTATGAGATAATTATGGGCGGTAACTATGGTGGGATTGTATCAACATATTTAAATAGATTTAGCGGTATTTCTGGTGTAGAATTTAAATTTACTAAATATCGTAGTTATAAATTATTAACAAATGCTATAAATGATGGAAGTGTTGATTTATATTTTAATTACTATTCTTTAACTAATAATTATTTAGATGCTAAAACAAATATGAGTATTAACTATTATGTTATTGCTAAAAATAGTAATGATATCGTTATAAATTCGATAAAATCATTAAAAGATAAAGAAGTTTATGTTTTACAAGATAGTATACTTTATGAATATTTAAAGAATGTTGAAAATATTACTATAAAAACTTATAATAATATTTCAGATTTAGAAAAACTTGTTAAAGGGGATAATATTATTGTTATAGATAAGTATGCCTATCAAACATATGCTAATAATGAATTAAAAAATTATAATGTTAGATATGAAGATAATATAGCTAATGAGTATTCATTTAAAATTAAAGATGATGGTGCTTTTTATAAATTATTTAAAGCATTTATAAATATATCTGATCCTAAGGAAATAATTAATAATGGTATTTATAATTATGATACAACATTAAAATCTGGAACTTTATTAGGTAAAATTGCTAAATATTCTTTATATATTATTTTGAGTTTAATAGTTATTTTATATATTGTTTATCGTTCAGCAAAAAGAGTAAAAATTTCTAAAAGAATTAAAAAACAAGAAAAAATAAGATATATTGATCAATTGACTTCTTTAAAAAATAGAAATTATTTAAATGAATTTATTGGTTCTTGGAACAAGAATATTATTTATCCACAATCTGCAGTAGTTATTGATTTGAATCGTGTTCAGGAAATAAATGATACACTTGGATATGAAAAAGGTGATAAGCAAATTAAAGCTGCTGCTAATATTCTTATTAAAACTCAATTAGATAATAGTGATATTATACGTACTGATGGTAATGAATTCTTAGTTTACTTGGTTGGGTATGATGAAAAAGAGGTTACGACATATATTCGTAAATTAAATAAAGAATTTAAAAACCTACCTTATGAATTTGGTGCTACTGTAGGTTATAGTATGATTACTGATGATTTAAAATCAATTGAAGATGCTTTTAATGAAGCAGTAGAAGATGTTAAAAATAAAAAAAGTGCAGTTACTAAGGAGTAATATAAAATGAAAAAAGTTAAGAATTTTATTAAAAACTTTTGGACGGTTTTTTCTAAACCAGAAATGCTTATATTACCTGGTCAACTTGCCTTTTTTTTCTTGCTTTCAATCGTACCAATTCTTACTTTAATAAGTTATGGGGCAATTAGCCTACATCTTTCGATGGATTTTATTACCGAATTTTTAGTTAAATCTTTTGGTGAAAATATAGCAAATATGATTATACCAATTGTTAAAGTTGATAAAGTAAATTTAGCTTTTTTTATAACTTTGTTAATTGGTTATTCTACAGCATCGAATGGTGCAGCATCTATTATTACTACTTCTAATATGATTTATGGTATTCAAGATAAAGGATATATTTATCGAACAATAAAATCTTTTGTAATGACAGTATTTATAGTAGTATTATTTATCTTTATTTTAGCATTTCCATTATTTGGTGAAAAAATAATAGAATTAATTAAGTTTGTTAATAATAATAATTATATTACTGAAAAAGTTGAATTAATATTTAACTTATTAAAGGGACCTATATCTTGGCTAATTGTATTTTTCTTTATAAAAATACTTTATACTATGGCTCCCGATAAAAAAATACCTTCAAGTACTGTTAATTATGGTGCCGTATTTACTTCATTAGGCTGGGTTATTTCTACTTATATTTACTCTTATTATATAAATAATTATGCCGATTTTTCAGTATTTTATGGAGGTTTAGCTAATATTGTTATTTTACTTCTATGGTTTTATTTACTTGCTTATATTTTTGTTATAGGGCTTGCTCTAAATTATAAGAAAGAAACTTTGGAGTTAACAAAAACTACTAGAATAAAAGTTATTGATGAAGAAAATAGTAATAAAAATTAATTTTGGGTAATAATATTAGTAGGATATAAATTTATATCCTATTGTATAAAAACTTATTTAATTAAATAAGAAGTCCTATGAATGGATAGGATGGTTAAGTTCTCATGATACTAGTTGAGAACTTTTTTTGACTTTATTCTACATTTTTTTTAATACATACCTATTATAATATTTTTTAGGTGATAATATATGAAGGTTAAATTATTTGATTGTGAACACGAAAAAGATTTAGAAGAATGTATAAACGGCTTTATATGTAATAATGATTATGATATAATTGACATTAAGTATTGTGTTTCAGCAGCCATATTTGGTGAAGATCAAATATACTGTTATTCTGCAATGGTGCTATATAGATGAAGGATATGTGGTTTAAAATGAAAAAAAGTTCATTTGTTGAAGGAACTTTTATTGCTACGTTTGCAATTATTTTTGTTAAGATTTTAGGTATGCTTTATGTCATACCTTTTTATGCTATCGTTGGTACCTCTGGAGCGGCGCTATATGCTTATGCTTATAATATATATAATATTTTTTTAGATATAAGTATTGTAGGATTACCTATAGCAATTTCTAAAATAACTAATGAATATAATACTTTAAAAATGTATGATGCCAAAAAAAGAGCTTATAATATTGCTATTAATTTAATGCGTTTTGCCTCTATTGCAATTTTTATAATTCTTATTATCTTTGCTAAAGATATTGCTTATTTGATTATAGGAGATTTATCTGGGGGAAACAATATAAATGATATTGCCTCAGTTATTAGATGGATATCTCTAGCAATTCTTGTTATACCATATTTAAGTGTTACTAAAGGATATCTACAAGGCCATAATATAATAAATGTGTCTAGTATAAGTAATGTTTTAGAACAAGTAATTAGAATTGCTATTATACTTATTGGTAGTTTTTTAGCAGTAAAAGTATTTAATGGAAGTTATGTTTTAGGCGTAAAAATAGCATTAACTGGTGCGTTCTTTGGAGGTTTAATTGCATATTTATTTGTTAAATATAAAATGTATAAAAATAAAGAAGAACTAAGTTTAAATGAAAATATAATCAAAGATGAAATTAGTAATAAAGATATTATTAAAAAAATAGCTAGTTATGCTATTCCATATATTATAATTAATTGTATATCCTCATTATATAGTTTTGTAGATATGATTCTTGTTATTAAAGCTTTAGGAATTATTGGGTATGATACAGTTACTTTAGAATTTATAGCAACTTCTATTTCTACTTGGTCTACTAAAATTAATATGATTATTATTAGTATAGCAATGGGCATGACTATATCATTAATTCCTTCAATAGTAAATTCCTTTACCTTAAAAAAATGGCCTTTGGTAAATAATAAAGTAAATACATCTTTAAAAATGATAACTTTTATAAGTGTTCCCATGGCAATAGGTTTATCTTTTTTATCTAAACAAGTTTGGGCATTGTTTTATGGACCAAATGATATAGGAGCAACAATATTATCATTATCTGTATTCGTAGGTATGTTTACTAATTACTTTATGATTACATCAAGTATTATGCAATCTATAAATTCTTTTAAAGTTGTTTATATATCAACTATAAGTGGCTTTTTATTAAATGCTTTACTAGATATACCTTTAATGCTCTTATTTAATTATATAGGTATACCACCTTATTTAGGGGCTTTAGTAGCTAGTATATTAGGTTATATAACTTCAGTATTAATATCTTTATTAAGTTTAAAAAAATATCAAAAGGAAATAAATTATCAGGATTTTATTAAAACTGGCTTTAAGATTTTAATACCAAGTTTATGTTTAATATTAGTTTTAATAGTATTAAAATTAATACCATGTGATATTAATAGTAATTTTCAAAATATATTATATGTTATTTTTAATGCTATTATTGGTGCTGTTGTTTATTTAGGTGTATCATTTAAATTAAATATTATTAATGATGTTTTTGGTGAAAATTATGTTAATAAAATATTAAAAAAACTTAACTTTAGAGTTAAGCATTAAACCATATATAAAGAACTTGAAACATCATCACTAATTATTTTAGCAGATTGTTCTAGTTTTGTTACTCTAGAATCTAATCTGTTTATTTGCCTTTCAATTTTAGCAAGACGATTATCATAATCATTTAGATTATCGTAGTTATTGTAGTAAGGCATTTGATTTTGGTTCATACCATTATATTGTTGTTGAAAATTTGGATTAGGCACTGGTCCAGAGTAAAAGGTGTTTTGTGCACTTCCTGATTGAACATTCATTTGAGGTGTAAAGGGTTGTTGCATATTATAATTTGGATAGTAATTTTGATAATTCATACTAGATTCTGAAAAAAAAGAATTTCTTGATTTTAACATAATTTTCCTCCTAATACATTTTATGAAAGATATAGAAAGTAGTGATATTTATGCGTATTAGAAATATAAAAAATGCAGATTCTTTAATATATGAAAGTTCATATATTATAAAAAATTATAAAGATTATAAAAATAAATTTAATGAGGTTATTTTTAGAAATGATAATCCAATTCATTTAGAAATTGGTATGGGTAAGGGTAATTTTATAATAGATATGGCTAAAAATAATCCTAATATTAATTTTATAGGGCTTGAAAAGTATTCATCTATTACTTTAAGAGCATTAAAAAAATTAAAAGATCTTAAACTACCTAATTTAAGAATAATTAATTGTGATGCATTAGAATTAAGTGATATCTTTGGTAGAGAAATTAGTACAATTTATTTAAATTTTTCTGATCCATGGCCTAAAAAAAGACATCATAAAAGAAGATTAACAAGTGATGTATTTTTAAAAATTTATAATGAAATATGTAAGGAAAATATTATAATTCAAAAAACAGATAATATTGATTTATTTGAAGGTAGTATAATTTCTTTAAGTAATTATGGTTATAAAATTGTTGATATTAGTTTAGATTTATGGAATACTGATAAAACTTATAGTGAAACTGAATATGAAAGAAAATTTAGAAATCAAGGTGTTAAGATAAATTATTTAAAGGCTATAAAAAAATAATTTTTTTTGATATAATTATAAAGGTTCGGAGGATTATGATGAAAAAAGTATTTTTGATTCTAATCGTTATAATGTTAACTGGATGTGTTAATGTAGAAAATATTAGTTATGATGACATTATTAATAACATAGTTAGTAGCAAGTACGAAATATATAATGCGAATAGAAGCGGATATAAGTATTACACTCCTAACAATATGGCTAGTGCTAATACAATTGATTATAATGAAATTTTAGAAGATGATTTATATAAATATTATTTTTATGTTGATGTAATTAGTTATTATAACAGGGTAATAGAAACTTATGAAGTGGATAATAATGCATATTTTTCAAAGGCTATTAATTATCAAGATAAGTTTGGTTATATTGAAATAAATAAAGTAAGTGATAATAAGTATTTACTTGAAATTATGTATAATTATGCTAAAATAGAAGTGATAGTAGATGAGTATAATCTAAATAAAGCTATTAGTAATTCTTTAATTATCTTATCTAGTGTTAAATATAATAGTGAAATATTAGATACTATTGTTGGAGAAAACATTTTAACTTCCAAAGAAATAGAGTTTAATATATTTGAAACGAAAAAAACTGAATCAAACTTTTTAGAAGTAGAAGCAAATAATATTTATGTCGAAGAAGAAAATGATCCAGATTTAATTAAATAGAAAGGTTGTAGTTATGGGACTATTTGATAAATTAAAAAACGTTTTATTTGAAGATGATGAAGAAACAGAAGAACTACCAATAATTGAAAAAAAGGAAGTTAACGTTAAAGAAGAAAATGAAGTAAGTGAACCTAGATTTAAGAGTTCTGATTTAAAAAGTACTACTAGTAGGGTAAGTGATACTAGTGTTAATACTAATACTCAAAGTATGGGAGAATATAGTGAAAAACCTATTTTTCAAACCTTTGATGAAGAAGAGTTTGATAGGATTGCTTCTATTAATCGAAATAGATTATTAGAACGAGATAGAAAAGCTCGTGAGAAAAAGGAAATGGAAAGAAAACTTGAGGAACAACAAGCAAAAATTAATAATCATGATACTGAAGTGGTTGAAAGTAGAATTGTAAAAAGAGAAATTAAAAGTGATAATAAAGTATCTTATTCTAAAAATACAACTATAAATAATAGAGAAACAACAACACATCGTTTTAAACCATCTCCTGTTATTTCTCCTGTTTATGGAATATTAGATAAAAATTATCGTAAAGAAGATATTTTGCCTAGAGCATCAAGTGATGGTACATTGCCAAAAATCATGGATGTTGATAACGTTAGAAGAAAAGCGTTTGGAATTTTAGAGGAAGAAATAGCTAAAAAGGATCCTTTAAAAAATTTTCAAAGTGAAAATGAAGAAAAATCAGTTAGTCGTGAATTAATTGAAGAAAGCGTAGATGAAGATATTTTAGATAGTGATAAAATAGATACAATAGAAAAAATTAACGATCCTATTATTAGTTTTGATAATGATATAGAAGATTTTACTGTTGAACAACCTAAAAATAAATCTAATGTAGATGAAGATACATTAGAAAGTGATTTATTTAATTTAATTGATTCTATGTATGAAAGTAGGGAGGATAAATAGTTATGTTTGTAGAATTTTTACAATTATATTTACCTATTATAATTTATTTCTTATTAATTATTATATTGGTTATTGGTATTATTATTGGGATTAAAGCAATCGAAACTTTAGATAAATTTAATAAAGTTGTTGATGATGTTAATAAAAAAGTATCTAGTTTAAATGGGGTATTTAGTTTAATAGATTTAACAACTGATAAAATTGTTTTTCTTACTGATAAAGTTGTTGATGGAATTTCTAATGTTATAAATAAATTAGTTTTTAAAAAGAAAAAAGAAATAAAAAAAGATGAGTAAGAAAAATTGATTATCGATAATTTAGTGATAATAAATTTTAAGAGATAGGTAGTTTTAAGTACTACGTCTTGTGTAAAAAAACTTGATAATGGATTTAGAAAAAACACAATTAATTTCTTGATAATAAAGATATTATTTGGTATTATATGTGAATTAGAGGAGTTTTTATGAAAAAAGGTTTATTATTAGTTCTAATTAACATCATACTTTTATTTAATACTAATGTTTATGCTTTACAAAAGCCTAAGATAAATAGTATTACACCAGTTGAGAAGGATATTGTAAAAGTAAGTGCTACAAAAGGTGATAATCCAATTGTAAAGTATTTAGTTGGAAAATATATGGAATCTGCTGAAGTATTTGAGGTAACTGAAGAATACTCCTTAAATCCGTATATTAGTGTACCCAATAGTAATGGAGAATATAAAATATGGGCTGTAGATTCAAATGGTAATATTTCTGATGCCTATAGTTATAAGTTAAGCGCTAGTTGTTCAATGGAAGGTTTATATAATGTAACTGGTAGTGGAAAAATAAGTATGTGTGGGATAATGGATTATCTTGGCAACGTTAAATATTTACCAAATTATACTAATATCGTTACATGCGCACCTGGTTATCATGTAGATACTTTTAATACTACTTTAAGTAGTTCTACTTGCGTAGAGGGCAGATTACAATATTCTGCTTATCATATAGGTAAAAGATTTTGTGAACAGGTTTATAATTATTCGTGTGTGAAAGATAGTTCTGAATCTGGAGGAAGTAGTGTTATTCCATCGGCTTTATCAAGTTTAAGTTTATCTAGTGGGACTTTGTCTCCTTCATTTCAATCAAGTACTACCTATTATACTGCTACTGTTAATGCATCTAGTGTAACAATTAATGCTACAAAAAAAAGTGATAAAGCTACTTTTGTTGATGGATATGGACCACGTACGGTTAATTTAAACTATGGAAAAAACACTTTTGAAATCAGGGTAAAAGGTAGTAAGGAATCAGTTTATACAATTGTTATTGAACGTCCAGCACCATCTGTAAGTTCTGTTAACACTTTAAGTAGTCTTACTATTTCAACTGGTTCTTTAAGTCCAAGTTTTAATTCAAATATTAATAATTATAGTTCTTTTGTAACAAGTAGTGTTTCATCTGTAAATGTTTATGCAACATTAAAAGATAGTAAATCTTCATTTGTAGAAGGATACGGACCACGTACTGTTACATTAAACACTGGGGATAATATTATTCCTATTAAAGTAAGAGCTGAATCAGGTGCTGTTAGAACTTATACAATAACTATAAAAAAAGCTGCTCCTATAGTTATAGATCCTGATGATAATCCAGAGCCTCCTGTTTCTCAAAGTGAAGCTTTGCTTAAAAATTTAACTTTAAGTAGTGGATTGATTGATTTTGAACCTAAAATATTTGATTATAATGTAACTGTCGAAAATTCTGTAACTAATATTTTAGTTACAGTTGAACAAGAAAATAATACAGATATAGTTAAAATTAGTGGAGGATCTGATTTACAAGTTGGCGCTAATGAAATAACTATTGAGGTAACTTCTAGTGATTCAACAGTAAAAAACACTTATACGATTTATGTAATACGAAAAGAAGAGGAGGAATCTATTTCTTCTAATAGCTTATTAAGTAATTTAATTATTAAGAATCATAATATTAAATTTGATGCAAAAGTTACTGAGTATGAGATAACTTTAGATGAACAAGAAACTGAATTAGAAATAGAAGTAGCAGCTGCTTCAGATAAAGCAAGTGTTAGTATAGAAGGAAATGAGCAGTTAACTACTGGTAGTGAAGTAAAAATTAGGGTAACTGCAGAGTCTGGAGATTATACAGATTATTATATTAAAATTACTGGCTATAAAAAACAAAGTAATGTTTTCTTGACAATTGTAATAATTATTATTATAGTTTTAATATTAGCTTATATGGTATTACGATTATTAGGTTATAAAATTTATTTTAATGTAGCTGGAATTAAAAATTATTTTTCAAATTTATTTAGTAGAAGATAATTAGCGATGAAGAGATTTACAACCTTGGAGCTTTTATGGGTGATTCCATTATCAATTATAAGTGTATGCTAGTCATAAAGTAAGGTGGTACCGCGGTTTATTCGTCCTTATATTTATGGCTTTTTTATATATAAAGGAGATTAATTATGAAGAAAATGACAAATTGGGAAGAATTAAAATGGCGTGGATTGGTTAAAGATGTAGCAGGAAGTGATATCGAAGATAAAATAAATAATGAATCAGTAACATTTTATTGGGGAACAGATCCTACAGCTGATTCACTTCATTTAGGACATTATTCTTCTTTAGTAACAGCTAAAAGATTAATGAAAATGGGACATAAACCTATTTTGTTATGTGGTGGCGCAACTGGAAGAATTGGAGATCCTCGTCCTACATCTGAAAGAGAGATAATTAGTATTGATGTTTTAAATAAAAATGTAGAATCTATTAAAAAACAAATTGATAAGATATTTGGTGGTAAAGCAGAGTTAGTAAATAATTATGATTGGTTTAAAAATTATAATTATCTAGATTTTTTAAGAGACATTGGTAAATATATAAATGTTAATTACATGTTATCTAAAGATATTATTAATCGTCGATTAGAAACTGGAATAACTTATGCAGAATTTAGTTATATGCTAATCCAAGGTTATGATTTTTTAAATATGTATCGTAAAATGAATTGTATTATGCAAGTTGAAGGCAGTGATCAATGGGGGAATATTACAACTGGAATTGATTTGATACGCAAGATTGAAAATAAAGAGGCTTATGGATTTACAATGCCTTTAATTTTAGATAGTAATGGCAAAAAATTTGGAAAAAGTGAAGGTAATGCTTTATGGCTAGATATTAATAAAACTAGCAGCTATGCTTTATATCAATATTTGATTAATACTGATGATAAAAAAGTTTATGAATATTTAAAAGTATTTACATTTTTAACTCCAGAAGAAATTGACGAAATAATTGAAAAAAATAATAAAGAACCTCATTTACGTTTAGCCCAAAAAACTTTAGCTAAGTGTATAATTACGGATATACATGGCAGTGCAGAATATGAAAAAGCGTTAAAGATAAGTGAAGCATTATTTAGTGAAGATATTATATCTTTAAGTGAAAATGATATTCTTGATGCATTAAAAGATGTTCCTAATGTTAGTCTTTCTGAGGGAAATATAGTTGATGTTTTAACAAGTGCAAATGTATTTCAAAGCAAACGAGAAGCAAGAGAGTTAATTAGTGGGAATGCACTGTCTTTAAATAATAAAAAAATAAATGATTTAAATTTTATTATAAAAAAAGAAGATGCTATTGGTAATATATTAGTCATAAAAAAAGGTAAAAAGAATTATTATATTGGTAATTTTGGAAGATAAATAACTTCTTTTTTTTATGTTCATATACTAAAAAGAGAGGAGTTTTATTATGTATTATGATAATTACAGACCTATGAGACCTGGAAATCCTAATGGTGATAGATTTATTGTTCCTTTTTTACTAGGAGGATTAGCAGGAAGCGCAGTTGTTGGGTTATCTAGGCCAAGACCGGTGTATGTAAATCCACCATATCGTCCTTACCCACAACCATATTATGGTAATCCATATTACTATAACAATTCTTACTATGGTTATTAAATATTAATTTTTCTAAAAGACAAACCTAATAAAAAAAATGTTGTTATTAAGTGGCTACCTCCATAGCTAAAAAATGGTAGGGGAATACCAATAACTGGTGTTAAATTTAAATTCATGTTTATATTCCATATTATTTGAAATAAAAATATATAAAATAATGTTTTTCTTATTATATTTTTATCATTATATAAAAATAATAATATAAATAAGTAACTTAAGATTATAATAATAAATAAAAAACTATTTTGACTAATTACATATGAAAAGAAAAAGTCGTTATAAGCTTCAGGAAAATAAAGAAGTTTATTAGATCCTATACTTATTAAAGCATTATTAATCTGAAGGTTATTACTATTAATAAATGATGTTAAACGATCTATACGATAAAACATTGATGTTCCCAAAATATTAATAAAAAATTCAGTATTAAAAAAATATAGTGATATTAAGCTTAATAAAAGTGTTAGTATTAGAAAACTAAAAAGAATAATTTCTTTTTTAGCAAAAAAGTGAGGAAGAAATATTAAAAATATTATTGCATATATTATTATGGCACCAGTATCAGGTTGAAGAAAAGTTAATATTGTTGGAATTAAGTAAATTATTATATATAGTAATTTACTTTTTTTGTTATTTATTATTAATAAATAACTAATTAATATTAAAGATATTTTAGTTAATTCTGATGGCTGTATAGAAAAATATTTAAACTCTATCCAACCACGACTACCATTTATAAAATTAGATTTTATTAAAACATAAATTAATAATATATTTTGAAGTATGTATAAGGGAATTATTGCTTTTTTTATATATTTTAATTTTATTTTATTTGTAATTAAAAATACAAATAACCCTATTATAATAAATATTATTTCTTTATATTTATATGATAAAGGTAAGTATATTACGCTAATTATTAATAAGATAAATATAGGTATAATTATTTTTAAATATCTTTTCATAGTTTTATTATACCCAAGTAAACATAATTTATAATAAACATAAAATATTAATAAAGGAGTGTTTATTATGAATACAAGATTACCTAAGGTATTTGCTAATCCAATATCTAAAAATATAAATTGTAATTTAGAAGAAAGAAATATAAATAATAATGAAGAAGTAGTAAATATAGATGATATTTTAGATAGTTCTAATAAATATTTATTTAATCATAAGTATTTAATAACTTTAAAAAATAATAAAGTATTAGAAAGTAGTATTATTAGTCGTAATAATAATAAGTTATTAACTATAGATAATGATGTTTTAGATATTAATAATATAAAAAGTATTGTTGAAATAAAAAAATAGGTACTATACCTATAATAAATCATCGATACATTTTTTTAATTCTTTAGCATCTTTGCCAAAAATTATTTTTAATTGATTATCTATTTCAACAATACCTTTAGCACCTAAAGAAGTAATACCATCTTTATTAACTTTTGTTACATCTTTTAAAATGACTTTGAATCTAGACATGTTACATTCAGCATTAATAATATTATCTTTACCACCTAGATATTTTACTAATTTGTTGACTTCAGATGCAAAGTCTTTTTTATTGAATTTCATTATTATTAATGTAATTAATAATAATATTGCAAGTATAATAATATACTCAATTATTTCATTCATTTATAATCACCATACTGATTATACTATAATTAAAAAAAAAATAAAAGGTATAACTAATTGGGTCAAAATTAGTTACATAAAAATAAAATTATCATAAATTATTAGTGAGAATATATGAAGGGGTGAATAAATATGTGTAATAATAATAAAGAAAATAATAGTGGCAATTGTGTTGCTGATATATTAAAGGTTATTCTTGTTTTACAACAAAATGCTTGTCCTGAAAGTTGTTTAGATAGTTGTGATAGACCAATGCTTGGCGGTGGAGCATCTTGCTTAATTTGCAATACTAGACCTGTAATGTTATACACTTGTTGTGGAAATGGTGTGCCTTGGAGTATGCCTACAACAAAAGATGTAACAACATCTTGTTCTACTTCTGGTACTACTTGTTCATCAGTATTTAGGGTAGAAAAAGTAGAAGGTAACTGCGCTACATTTAGAGTTTTACAAGATAATCCTGATCCTAATAGTTTAAATCCTTATGTTGCAACATCATCATTCTTTACAATGGACTTAAGTTGCTGCTGTGTATGTAGATGCTTATCTGATACATATGTAGAATGTGTCTAAAATGCTTAGAAATAAGCATTTTTTCTTTGGCATAAAATAATAGAATAAGCTAATAATAATACTGGTGATAACATGAATCTTTGGAATATAAAAAAAGAAGATATAAAAAATATAAATTTTATAAACAATACAGATATTTTAATTGTAGGGGGAGGTATTACTGGTTTATTATGTGCTTATAATCTTTGTAACAAATATAAGGTTACTATTATAGATAAAGATAACATAAGTAATGGAATAACTTCTAATACTACAGCTAAAATAAGTTATATTCAAAAAAATGTTTATAGCAATATTTATAAGTATCATAATATTTTAACAGCTAAATCTTATTTAGATAGTCAAATTGATGGAACTAATATTTTATTAAATATTATAAAGAAACATAATATAGATTGTGAATTAGAAAATGTTAATTCATATTTATTTGCATGTACAAAAAAAGGACTACAAACTTTAGAAGAAGAAAAAGATTGTTTAGAAAAGTTAGGTATTAAATGTTTTAAAAGTAAATTACCAATTAATTTTCCAAGTTTAGATAGTTTTTATGTAAAAGATACTTATACAATTCATCCATTAAAATTTACGTATAGTATTTTAAATATTATTAAAGATAAAGTTAATATTTTAGAAAATACTAATTTAATTAAAATAAGAAAAAGTAGTGATAGATACCTAGTAAAAACTAATAAGGGAATAATAATAGCTAAAAAAGTTATTATAACTACAAATTATCCTTATTTTATTAAACCATTTTTTATTCCATTAAAAACTTATGTATTAAAAGAATTTGTTGTTACAGGAGAATATAATATAGATAAACATTTTAGCGCTATTAACGTTGAAGAAGATAGTAAATCAATAAGATTTTATAAAGATAATATTATTTATACTTCTAATAGTAATAGAATAAGTAATTATTCTAAAGTACAAGTTGCTTATCAAAAATGTATTAATGATTTTAAAGAATATTTTAGTATTGAACCCAAATTTTTATGGAGTAATCAAGATGTATGTACACATGATGGTATACCATATATTAAGAAAAAAGATAATTTATATGTTATTACTGGGTTTAATGGGTGGGGATTAACTAATAGTGCAATAACATCCAAAGTAGTTAGTGATTTAATTAATAAAGTTGACAATAAGTATATAAAGTTATTTTGTAAAGATCGAGTTTGTATGCATTATATTTATTTTATATTAACTAATATGTTTTATAATATTAAAGGATATATTAGTGGTTATTTATATAAAAATAAGATAATTTATTCTAAGAATATTAAGGGAATGAAATGCAATGTCTATGAAGATAAAAAAGGTTTACATATAGTAAATAGTAAATGTCCTCATATGAAGTGTAATTTAATTTTTAATGAAGAAGAACAAACTTGGGATTGCCCATGTCATGGTTCACGTTTTGATATTGATGGAAATCCTTTAATTGGACCTTCTAATATAAGTATTAAAGTATAAGAATAGGTGTAAAGAAATTTAATAAGCCATTTGTTAACCTAAGAAAAATATGATATCCTTATATTAGGAGGAGTTAAAAATGAATTCAAATTTTGCTTATATGCATTATGTTGCTGATATTGCAGAGACAGATCAAACTAAGGATGGTAAAATGGTTCAATTAAACTATCCACATTTGGAAGGTACAACAGATTTAGTTGATGTAAATGTTTATAAAAGACTTAAAGAATATTTTCCTGATCGTATCGAGGGTGGAGTAATTGCTCAAGAAAATTTAATGAACGTTGTAAATTATTTATATGATCAGTTAAAAAGAGAAATTGAGATTTTACCTGAAATTAGTGACAAGACAAAAGAAAGATTATCAATTTTAAAAAGTAACTTTGAAAAAGATGGAATTTTAAAACCTGATCATAACACAGAAAGTTCTATAAATGATTTAGCAAATAAATATTTTTATTTACAAGAATTAGTTAGATTAGATCAAACTACTGCATTGAAAAAAACTGGCCGTTCTATATAGTGTGAATACTATTAATATTTAAAATGGGTTTGACTTTAAATAAGTTGAATCTATTTTTTATTATATTAATAAATTTCTAGGTATAATGTTAATTCTATGATACAATTATGTAGGTGATTAAAATGTTTGAATACATGGGAGATAGATTAACAAACGCTATTAAGAATATTAAGGGAATGGGTAAAATTACTGAAAGTAATATAAATGACGCTATTAGAGAAATAAGAATGGCTTTATTAGAAGCTGATGTAAATTATACTGTAGTTAAAGAATTTATTAATAATGTAAAAGAAAAAGCATTAGGAATGGAAGTAATGAATTCTGTAAAACCTGATGAATTATTTATTAAAATAGTTAAAGATGAATTAATTGATTTATTAGGAGGAGAAGCCTCTTCTTTAGAAGTTAGTAAGAATCCTACTATATTAATGTTAGTAGGTTTACAAGGTTCTGGTAAAACTACAACTAGTGGTAAGTTAGCAAATTTTTTGCGTAAAAAACATTCTAAAAAACCACTATTAGTTGCACTAGATGTGTATCGTCCTGCGGCAAAAGAACAGCTTATAACTCTTGGTAAACAATTAAATATTGAAGTTTTTAGTAAAGAAAGTAACGATGTTATAGAGATAGCAAAAGAATCTTTAGAATATGCTAAGGAAAATAAATTTGATTATATAATATTTGATACAGCAGGTCGCTTACATATTGATACAAAATTAATGGATGAATTAAAAAATTTAGAAGATTTAGCAAATCCTGATGAAGTTATTTTAGTTATTGATGCAATGATGGGGCAAGATGCTATTAATGTAATAAATGGCTTTAATGAAGCATTACATTTGACTGGGTGTATTTTAACTAAGTTAGATGGCAATACCAAAGGTGGAGTTGCATTATCAGTAAGACATTTAACTAATATTCCTATTAAGTTTGTTGGTGATTCTGAAAAATTAGATGGCTTACAAGAATTTCATCCAACAAGAATGGCTGAAAGAATTCTAGACATGGGAGATATTATGTCTATTGCTGAAAAAGTTGAGGCAGTAATAGATGAAGATGAAGTAAAAAATCAAGCTAGTCGTATGAAAAAAGGTATATATGATTTAGAAGATTTTTTAGCTAATTTAAAACAAATTAAGAAATTAGGACCTCTTGAAAAGATACTTGGTTTACTTCCTCAAGCAAGACAAATGGGTTTAAATAATATTAATATTAATCCAAAAGATATGGCTCATGTTGAAGCAATAATTTTATCTATGACTAAAGAAGAAAGAAGAAATCCAGATATATTAAAAGCTAGTCGTAAACAAAGAATTGCTAAGGGCAGTGGTAGAAGTGTTGAAGAAGTTAATCGTTTATTAAAACAATTTGAGATGATGAAACAAATGATGAAACAAATGTCTAATGGAAACTTTAGATTCTAAAGATTAGACAAATATCATAGCTTTTAACAGTAACTAAACATAAAATATCTTAGGAAAGGAAGTTTATTATGTTTAGAAACCGTTGTTTTGATATGGGTGATAATTTTAAACAAGATGTAAATAATACAATGAATAATAATACAAATTGCATGAAAGACCAAAATATGGGTATGCCATCTTGTCCACCTATATATGAATGTCCTCAAGAAAGATGTTGTCATAGAGAATTTCATCATGAAGTACAACAAGAGTGATAATTTTTGTTAGACTAAAATATATTAAGAGATAAATAAGTATAAACTAAAGGCATTTTGATAAGAAATGTCTTTTTGTGTGGTATAATATTTATAGGTGGTTAAAATGAAGGTATTAAG